>SLIE01000414.1 GCA_007135795.1 Desulfobacterales bacterium | reverse complement strand
TCAAGAAGAAATGACAGGCGATTTTCCGGTTCAATTTTGATAAATTCGGAGAAAAGCATGGAAATACTGTTGTAGTCGCTTTATTAAAAAGCGCAACATATGAAAGCGGAGGTGCGTGTGGTTAGTCCCTATTGGGTCAAAACCCTTATTAACAAGACGTTTTCCTGGCGATTTTTTCTCTCGAAACTTACCCGGCAACCCCTTTTGGGAAAGATGACCGATAAATTGCTCTTTGACGGGGACGATATGATCTACCTGCCCGGCAACCGCATCATTTCGATTGATGAACCTGTTGATCCGGCACATGCCGAAAGCACGGCTGTCCCTTCGATGGTATTGGCGCATTTCATCCGGGAAGCCGGGTTTATATGGAAAATGGATTTTTGCATCTGCCGGGATTCGGCCGGGTGCAAGGATTATCCCGCATCGTTTGGATGCCTGTTCCTGGGGGAAGCCGCTCGCGGGATCAATTCCCGGTTCGGCCGACCTGTTGGGACGGGCGAGGCATTGGAATATGTCGCACGCTGCCGGGATGCCGGGCTTGTTCATCTTATCGGACGCGGCAAGTTCGATTCGGTCTGGCTCAATGCCTATCCTGCCCATCGGCTTCTGACTGTCTGTCACTGCTGTCCGTGTTGCTGTTTGTGGAAGGTGTTGCCGGTGATTGATAAGCGGATCGGCCGGAAAGTTCATCGCATGCCCGGTATTCGGACCTTTGTTACGGATCTTTGCACGGGATGCGGCAGCTGCACCCGGGACGTGTGTTTTGCCGATGCCATTGATCTGCATGCCGCTCGTGCATTCATTGATACGGACAATTGCCGGGGTTGCGGACGTTGTGTCGGCGTATGCCCCCATCAGGCGATCCGGGTTGAAATCGAGCGACCCGATTACATCGAGGCAACCATCAAACGAATTTCCAGCGCGGTGGATGTCTCCGGACCCGCTGGAAAAACTCCGTGAAAATCCGATTCCTGGCCCTTTTTTGCATTTACATGCATTTTACAAAAACTTTACATTGACATTTACATTTGTTTCCAATATTTTTTACGCAGATATCCACCATCTGACCCGGTATGCAAGGTGGAATACATCGTGTTTGAACGAATCCGGATTTTCTTCGGGTTCAAGGAAGGCCATGTATCACCCACAGGGGTCAAGGTGTTTGAGATTATAATAACACCCGATCCAACGACTGAGACAGAAATTCGGCAAAAAACGGCTCCGCTCAGACGCGATATGCCGTTATTTGAAAGGAAAAGATCATGCAGCCGCAACTCACCGAAAAACAGCAACGCCTTCTGGCATACCTCCGGGAACATATCGGAAAAACCGGCACGGCCCCGTCCCTTCGCATGGCCGCCCGGGATCTTGGCGTCAGTCACAGCGCCGTGGCCCAGACCCTCAAAATCCTGGAACAAAAAGGGCTTGTTAAACGGGAGGGGCATTACGGGAGGGAGATATACCTGGTTAACAGGAGCCGGCGGGCAGACGGTATTCACCGGTGGCGGGAAGTGCCGGTTATCGGGCGAATCACCGCGGGGCTCCCCATGTATGCCCAGCAGGCGTGGGAAGAGAGTATTGTTATCGATTCCGGCTTCTACAGGGGTGACAATCTTTTTGCGCTTTTTGTTCGGGGTGATTCCATGGTTGGTGCTGGCATCCTCAATGGTGATATGGCCATTTGCGAACCACGGCAGTATGCGCAAAACAACGAGATCGTGGTGGCGCTGGTGGGCGGCGAGGAAGCAACGGTTAAACGGTTTTTCGCATATCCCGATCACATCCTGTTAAAACCTGAAAACCCGGCATATAAGCCTGTGCGCTACGGTTTCGATGAGATTCTGATACAGGGTAAAGTGATCGGGATACAGCGCGGACCGGACGTCATGCAGGGATTGTAGCCATGATTGCATCAATGCCGAAATGCCGCATACGCGTGGGGACGAGCGGTTATTCATACAATGAATGGGTTGAGGCCGGGTTTTACCCCCCGGGAACTTCCGGCGGGCAGATGCTGTCGTATTATGCCGGTATATTCGGTATTACCGAGCTCAATTACACCTGGTACCAGATGCCCAAAGCCGAATCGATCTCGCGGATGCTGAAAACAGCCGGGATCGATTTCATGTTCGCCGCCAAGTTGACGCGGACCCTGACGCACGAAATTGACCCGATCGCCTGGCAAGGCCAGGTAACGCGTTACCGTGACGGGATCGCCCCGCTTGTTCAGTCCGGCCGGCTCGCCGCAATCCTGGTGCAGTTGCCCCCCTTTTTCAATCGTTCCACGGAAAATCGGCGTTATCTGTCGGCATTGTTGGAGGCGCTTCGGCCACTCCCGGTGGCTGTTGAATTCCGTCATGATTCCTGGGCCCTGGACCGGGTATTCAACGGGCTTGCCCGGTACCGGGTTGCCATGGCCTCGGTTGACACGCCGCGCCTGCCCGGATTGTTTCCGCCCACGGATATCCTAACCAGCCCGGATTTTTTCTACATTCGCTTTCACGGGAGAAATGCCGCGGGATGGCGATCCGGGAACATGCAGAACCAGTTTGATTACAATTACACGGAAGCCGAGCTTGCGCAATGGGTCGATCATCGGATAGCCCCCATGGCATCACGGGCCAAGGCCGGGTTTATTTTTTTCAACAACCATGTTCGCGCCCAGGCGCCTGCCAATGCACGCACAATGATCCGGCTGCTGACCGAATCAGGGTTGTCGGTTGCCGGAAGCGGCAGGGAAAGCGGGCACGAGCGGTAATGAGGGGTTATGAAATATCATGTCGGTTCTTTTGCCGGGGAAACCCCGCCGCCCAAGAGCGGTTGTGCACCTTAACATTGCTGATTTTGCCGTGGCGGTAGAACGGCAGGTGGACGCCCGTCTCAGGGATCGCCCCGTGATCATTGCGCAAGACCAAACAGCGCGTGCCGCCGTCCATGACATGAGCGAAGAGGCATACCAATCCGGTGTCCGGAAATCGATGCCGCTCAGCCATGCCATGCGCCGCTGTCGGGAGGCGGTCGTGCTCCCGCCGCATTCGGATCGCTACGAACGGGCCATGCAGGATCTTTTTCAGGAGGTGCGCGATTATTCTCCCCTTGTGGAACCGGGAGAAAGGGACGGCCATTTTTTCATCGATATCACCGGTACCAGCCGCCTTTTCGGCCCTCCCGTTGATGTGGCCTGGCGCATGTACCGGGGCATTCAAAAGCGTTTCGGGCTTTTGCCCGTATGGTCGGTGGCTTCCAGTAAACTGGTCTCCAAGGTGGCCACGCGCCTGGTCAAGCCAGTGGGGGAGTACGTGGTGGGGGAGGGGGAGGAGAGCGACTTCATCGCGCCATTGCCGATCACCCTGCTCCCCGGGATCAGGGAAAAAGATCAGTTGCAGTTTGCGGATCTCAATTTGTTTACAGCAGGCGAAGTTGCCCGGCTGGGGGTTGGTTCCCTGGAAACGGTCTTTGGAAAACGTGCCGGTTTTCTGTATGACACGGTTCGGGGGATCGATGAATC
>SLIE01000379.1 GCA_007135795.1 Desulfobacterales bacterium | reverse complement strand
GTGGAAGGGAAAAAAGGTTGGATACGGAAGTACGGATCAGGTCACCCTGGGTATCGGCGATTTCAAATGAAAGCGTGGGGAATGCCTCGGCAATCCGGGGCATCGCGGCTTCCACGGCCTCCAGGGTGTGCATCACATGGCCGGCTTCGCCACGCAAAATGTTCAATCCGATGGCGGAATTTCCATTGCCGTGAAAAAAAGATTTTCGTTCTTCAAACGACGTGCGGATATGGGCTATGTCGTGCAGAAGAATTTCACCGCCGCCCGGGTCCATCCCAACCACAATCCGGCCCAGGTCATGACGAAACGCTTTTTCCCCTTCCACCCGGATAAGTATTTCGTCATCCGTTCTCACCAGGGTCCCGCCCGGAATGTTTCTGTGGGAGGCTGCGATGGCGGATACGACAGCCTCTGTGAACAGGCCATGTGCGGCAGCCAGGTCGCGGTTTACGACCACCTGGATTTCAGGGGCGTATCCGCCGAACACCTCGACATCGGCCACGCCGTCTATCCGGAGGAATGCTTCTCGAACCTCATTGTCGCACAACTGCCGGACTTTTGACAGATCCATCGAGGTTCTCTCGGAAGCCGTTACGGCCAGGGTAAGGACCGGCATCACCGCATCACTGATCCTGAAAATGGCGGGAGAGAGCATCTCCGTCGGAAACAACGGCATGATCCGGTTCAGTTCGGAACTCACATCGGTTACCGCAGCATCGAGTCCTTTTTCATATTCAAACTCCACCGTAACCGCAGCGGTTTCATCACGAACCGAGGCGCGCACCCGCCGTACCTGATCAATACCGGCAAGCGCTTTTTCCGCGTTCCGGGAGATCCTGTCTTCCATGTCGACAGCAGATGCCCCGGGCCAGACCAGCAGCACCGAAACCTGGGGATAATTGGCATCGGGAAACAGGTTCAGGGGTAATTCGCGCAGGCTGATAACGCCGAAAATAACACCCGCGGCCAGAATGGCAGATATGGCATGAGGGTATCTGAGGTAAGCTGAAAGCCACCTCACGGACGGCTGCCTTGTTCAGAGAGTTGATTAACGGATAGAACCGTCGTTTCATCTGCGAGATGAAGGAGCATCGATTCCTCCGCCACTACCACTCTGTCCCCCGGGGAGACAGGGCCTTCGATTGCAGCAAGCCCGTTTTCCCGGCCAAGCACCTTCACCTCAACGATCTCTACCCTGTCATCGTCCCCAACCCTATAAATCCGAGCCGCTGCATCGTCTTCCAGTATTGCTTTTTCGCTGACAATGATTCCTGAAATCATCTGAATAACAAGATCGACCTTGACAAAACCGCCGGACGGCAGGTTGAACGGTGAATCCTCCAAGCGCAACTCAGCCAAGGCCAATCGCCCCTCCTGGGTTGCCGGATAGATTCGGTAAATGCGGGTTTTGATCTTTTCATCATCTTGACGGATTTCCGCTGCGGCCCCTGGCACAAGGGCGGGGGCCATTTTTTGGGGAATCCGGATCATCACCCGGTACCCGGCATCCGGGTTTTCAACACGGTATACCGGTTCCCCGGGGAGTACGAGATCCCCTTTTTGCTTGTGCCGTTCCGTTACAATGCCGTCAAACGGGGCGTAAGCAACGGCAAAATCCAATTCTGTAACGGCTGCCGCCAGACGTGCGTCAAGAGTTTTTACATTGGCCCGCGCCACTTCGTAGGCGGATTGGGCTGCATCCAGAGCTTCCTGTTCAATTAGATCCTGCTCATGCAAAGCCCTGCGCCGTTCAAGCTGTTTATCCATTCGATCAAGTTCACTTTCAGCACCGGAAAGTTCAGCTTCCAGGGCATCTTTCGCCCGGACAAGGAGTCGGTCATCAATACCGGCCAAGACGTCCCCCCCACTTATCCTGTCTCCGACATCTTTCGGCGTCGATACCAAGTGTCCTGTGGTCCGAAACGATATGGCCGCCTGTTGGACGGGTTCGATAAAGCCCTGATACCCCCGGGTAACCGAAAGCGTCCCCGATCGGACGGATTCAAGGTATACGGCATGAACCCTCGGCGCAGGTCTGGTCATTTCCGCCAATTCAGTTCTTCTCATTCCTGACAACCGAACGGCCGCGACAACAAGTAAGACTATGACCAACACATACACACTGGTTTTCAAATGGCGTTTCATGACTTTCCCGCATGAGGGTGATGGTAGGTACGGTTGACATCATAATGAAGCAGGGAAAGAAGGCTTTGACTTAAGTCAAAAAAAAAAGAAATAATGAAACAAAATCAGGTCGTGACAGCCTCAAAGCGACACCCGGGGGGACCAGGATATGTGAAACGCACTTTGAAATTATTCGCACACCCCTTAGAATATCTGTTGGTACATCATCATGCCGAGCTGCTGTTTTTTTGAAGATCCTGTTCGGAGTATTCCTCCAATTCGGCATCCACGACATCACCGTCATCCCCGGTGTTAACGACATTTTCATAGGAAATCCGGCGGGGGGATTCTTTTGAACGAATCTTGCTGGACCCATTGAAATGGCCGCCGGACTCTATTATCAATTCGGCAATTTCAACTTCACCGTCCACACGCCCGCCAGAGACAATTTCCATTCGTTGAGCGCTGATATTGCCTTGAAAACGACCGCTTACAATAACATTGACAGCGCTGAGCTCTCCTTCGATAGACCCTGTTTTACCGATTGTGACATCTGCCGCCGATTTCACGATCCCTTTTATCGAACCATCTATATACAAACTGTCATTTAACGAGATGTCACCGACGAGGTGAGTTTCTCCTGAGATAACTGTCGTTGCGGCATGCTTACGTTTCTGCGAACCGCCTCTGCCAAGGATTGCCATTGAATTTTATCCTCTTTTTCAAATACAACATCATATTCTTCCATGGACCAATCCATGAAAGGCCTGGGATTGAGCCTTCGCTTGAGATATTGAACTTCGTAGTGCAGATGCGGAGCAGTCGACACGCCTGTGCTCCCGACAAAGCCGATAACATCTCCCTTACTGACGAAATCGCCGGCGCTGACGATAATTTCATCCAGGTGCGCGTAGTTGGTGGTGAATCCGAAATTATGAACAAGTATGATCAAATTGCCTAAACCGCTTCCACGATGCATGGCTGCCCACTCCACAACACCATCCGCGGTTGCGTAAATCGGATCCCCACGGGCTGCACGAAGATCCACCCCGCCGTGAAATGAGCTATTCCCATGGACGGGATGCACACGGGTTCCATAATGACTAGTGATTACACGGGAATCAACAGGGTATCCGCTGGGTATTGAATTGAGCATCATCCGTTTTTCCAGTGCTGTCTGGCTTGCTGTGTCGATTCGTTCATAGAGGGGTAATTCCGGGTCGGATTTCAAGCCTATGAGCATTTCAATGTGATTGAGTTCTTCACCAAGAATATCCAGCCCGAGGGTTTGATCCGCCATGGATGCGGCGAGCCTGGTCTTTTCCAGCATCAACAACTTATTTTCATGACGGATTTCTTCATGAATCAGGGTCAGTTCATGAATCTGT
>SLIE01000212.1 GCA_007135795.1 Desulfobacterales bacterium | reverse complement strand
TTAACATTCGCTTGGAATACTATATGTATGCCATCGAAAATGAAAAATCACTCGCCTTGTACTTGGGAACGTTTACTTAGCCATCATTGCATATTTTTGGGCTTTTTACGAGTTCATCAAGTTTAGTATTTTAAACATTTAACTCCGGTTTTTTCAAATGTATCCTTGATGTCTGTTCGAAAAAATAGGCGGCATTTAAAATGGTGGCTTCCTCGAAATAGTTTCCCATCAATTGCAGGCCGATGGGGAGACCGGTTGCGGTGAAACCACACGGAACGGATATTCCGGGGATGCCCGCCAGATTGGCGGATATTGTAAAAATATCGGATAAATACATCTGTAGGGGGTCATCTGCTTTTTCGCCGATCTTGAAGGCCGCTGTCGGTGACACGGGTGATAAGATGACATCGCAGCATTCAAATGCCGATATGAAATCTTGCCGCATAAGCGTACGGATCTGGGATGCTTTTTTGTAGAAGGCATCGTAATACCCGGATGACAGGGCATGCGTGCCCAGGAGGATGCGGCGTTTAACTTCCGCGCCAAACCCGGTATGTCTTGTGTTTGTATACATTTCCACCAGATCGCTTCCGGATGTGTCGCGGAAGCCATACTTGACCCCGTCGTAGCGTGCCAGGTTGGAGCTGGCTTCCGCTGGTGCAATGATATAATAGGCGGAAACTGCATGGGGTGCATGGGGAAGGGAGATATCAATACATTTTGCACCGGCATCCCTGAAAACCCGGATTGCATTCGAAATCGCACCCGCGACCTCGGAATCGATGCCTTCTGCTTCCATGTATTCCCGGGGTATGCCAATGGTCATCCCTTTTATGCCGTTTGAAAGCCCTTTCAGGTAATCGGAAACCGGAATGTTGGCGGCTGTTGAATCCCTTGGGTCGTATCCGGAAATACCCCCCAGCAGAATGGCGGCGTCTGTAACATCCTTGGTGATGGGACCGATCTGGTCCAACGAAGAGGCGAATGCCACAAGACCGTAGCGGGAAACCCGTCCATATGTCGGTTTGAGGCCCACCACACCGCAATGAGACGCCGGTTGCCGGATAGATCCCCCGGTGTCGGAACCAAGAGACCCGAGGCACATGTCCGCTGCCACCGCAACGACAGATCCCCCGCTCGATCCGCCCGGGACGTGTTTTGTATTCCATGGATTTTTCGTGGTTTTAAAAGCCGAATTTTCTGTGGAAGAGCCCATGGCGAATTCGTCCATGTTAACCTTGCCGGTCATTACCGCACCGGCGGCGTTTAGTTTTTCCATGACCGTGGCATCATACGGCGCAATGAAATCCGCCAGCATTTTTGACCCGCAGGTCGTCAAATGTCCTTTTGTGCATATCAGGTCTTTGATGGCAAGCGGAATTCCGGTCAGGGGTCCGGCATTCCCTTTTTCAATCATCCTGTCAGCGGCTTCAGCCTGTTTAAGGGCGGATTCCCTGCAGATTGTGATATAGGCGTCTACCAGGGGTTCGACTTTATCGATCCGCGTCAGGACCGAATCCATCAGGGCGACAGCGGATATGTCTTTTGCTGCGAGAAGTTTACCGGCTTCATGGATGGTCAACTCGTAAAGTGGTTTATCGGGCATGGCAGCTTGTATTCCTGTTATTCGATGATTTTTGGGACAATAAAAAACCCGTCTTCTGTTTCAGGGGCATTTGAAAGGGCATTGCCACGATCAGTGGGTGTATGCGCGTCATCGGGTCGAAAGGCATTTTGGGTTGAAAGCGCATGGGTGGTGGGAACTACCCCTGATGTGTCGACCATGTTCAAAGATTCCACGTATTGCAATACAGAGCCAAGCTGTTCAGCCAGGCGTTCGAGGTCTTTTTCATCGATTTTTAGACGGGCCAGTTTCGCCACGTGCAGGACTTCGTCGGTTGTTATTTTCATTTCAACCTCATTTTGTTCAAGGTTAGAGACAGGCGTAAGGGTTAAGGTACAGGGTATCCGGTTTAAGGTCAAGAACAAGGTCAGCTCAAGAGTATGGTCAAGGGCTTGTAATGGCGTGTTTAACGGTTTGAAAGAACAATGGCATCGACGCCGGCTTTTTGAAGCCGGGCAAGATCTTTCTGCGCCTGCGCACGATCACTGTACGGCCCGATGCGAACTCTGTACCATTGTCCGCTTCCTTCCACGGCAGCCTGTTGGATGTATGCGGGATAGCCTCTTGCCTTGAACTTGTCACGGACGGTTTCGGCGCTTTTAAAGTCGCGAAGCGAAACAACCTGAATGGCGAACCCCTCACCTGCCGGTACCGATGTCCGTTGGCGGGGGATGCTCTGTTCTGCCTGCTGCGGAGAACGGCGGACTTCACGGCTGCTTTCGGGGGGTTGCCCGGCCGTGGATGTTTCCTGCATTTCCCGAATCCGGTGTTGTACACGACTTTGTTCGGTTTCAGGGGTTGCAGCAGCAACGTGAACTGAAGCGGGTGGGTTTTTTTCATATTTCGGCTTGATAAGCCGAAGCGGCATTTCCTCATTTTCTGAAGCTGTGTAGATTTCGTCGTCTCTCAGTATTTCATAGAACTCGAAAGGCATTTCCTCGAATGTCATATCCGTATCCGGGATGTTTTCATCTTCAGATAGAACACTTTTCTGGAGCTGGCTCAGTTTCTGGTTTAAATCCGCTATGTCGAATCTTACAGGCATCGTGTTTCTTCCCACGAGTATTCCAAGGATGAACATGCAGCCACAGGCCATAAAAAAAAGGACCCATATAGAACCGCTCGTATTCATAGCATTTTGTGACGTTTTCGTTTTTTTCGATTTTGTGTTCATTTCAATTTACATCGCCTCGGGCGAGCTGACCTTCAGCAGTGTCAAACCGTTTCCGATAACCGTGCGTACCGCGGTTACCAGGTAAAGACGGGCCGCGCTTAATTCGGCATCATCGTTTAACACTCTGTGTTTGTTATAATACGCATGGAAAGCAGCTGCAAGGTCCATCAGGTAGTATGTGACCCGGTGCGGCTCCATCATGGCGGCTGCGCCAGAAATGACTTCGGGATATCGGAAAAGATTTTTCATAAGTTGGATTTCTTCCGGTTCCGTAAGTCTGGCCGGCATGTTTTTAAAATCTAGAGAGAGGTTGATGCCATACTCTGCCTCGGCTTTTCTCATGATGCTCGATATTCTGGCATACACATATTGGACATAGTAAACCGGGTTGTCATTCGTTTTCTGTTTGGCCACTTCAAGATCGAAATCCAGGGGGCTTTCGTGATGACGCGTTAAAAAAATAAACCGGGTTGCATCTACCCCCACCTCATCGACAACGTCACTGAGCGTGACAAATTGTCCCGCCCTTGTGGACATGGATACCGGCTCTCCCTGTCGCAGCAGATTGACCAGATGGGCCAGTACCACCCTGAATTGCTGGGGTTCATACCCCATGGCGGTGATCGCGGCAGTAAGTCTTGGTGCATAACCGTGATGATCCGCACCCCATACGTCGATTACCTGGTCATACCCCCGATCATACTTGTCTTTGTGATAAGCGA
>SLIE01000357.1 GCA_007135795.1 Desulfobacterales bacterium | reverse complement strand
GGATGCGCCAAAAGATGGGCAAGATCATATGTCGGCATGACGGGGATACCTTCGTGATAATAAAAGCTTCCACGCATCCGGCTAATCGGCATGTCCTGTTCAAGAAGTATTCCGGCGGCGGATTCGCCGAGAACGCATATTACCTTAGGCCGGATTGCGTCTATCTGTCGAAGCAGATGATACCGACAAGCCTTTGCCTCCCATTTGTTTGGTATCCTGTTTGCCTGTGGAAGGCACTTGACCGCATGACAGATATATACTGAATTTCGTTCGAGCTTCATTGCACCTATTATACGGGTCAAGAGTTCGCCTTCATCACCAGTATACGGCTGCCCTGTTCTTACATCCGCAAGCTCGGGCACAAACCCAATAAACATTAGCAGGGCTTTTTGCGGTCCTGCGCCGAATACAGATACTTCCCGTTTTTCGGAAAGTCCGCATCTCCGACATTTCGAAAAACCATCAAACACATCCGAAAGAAATGTTGAAATCGTTTTTCCAGCAGGATCCAATTTTTTTGGAGGTCGCTCCAGATTTCCATCCCCCCAACCCCTGATGATGTCGATACTTGTTTGACGCAAATCGATCATGGAGCAACCCGTTTCTTTTAAAAATACGAGATGCTTCCGGATTTCATCCACAGCCGTATCAAATTTCATATTTGTTTCTCTCATCCCCGGATCTTACAAAGACAGATTAAATAAATCAAAAATCTTGCTGATGGCCGGCTTTATCAGACTTTCGGGCAATCATGTCTATCGTATGGTCAATAATAATATTTGCCAATGCAAACTTATTCATCATGGGTAATCTTTTTTCCTGACCATCCGGGAAAAAAAGGGTGAGTCTGTTTGTATCCGCCTCAAAACCGGAATCCACTTCTCCAACGATATTTGCTGCGATCATATCGAGACTCTTTTTAACCAGTTTTTCCGTTGCATATTTTTCAAGATCCCGGGTTTCTGCGGCAAAACCAACCAGGATCTGACCCGGTCGTTTACGCCGGCCGAGTTCAGCCAGTATATCCATGTTTTTTTCCAGCGTCATGACAATTGTGTCATTTTCCTTTTTGATCTTGTGCGCTGCTACATCGACCGGCCGGTAATCAGAAACGGCGGCGGTCTTGATCACAATATCGGCTGTGCCGGATTCGTCGATCACCGCATCGGCCATTTCAGAAGCCGTTACTACCCGTCTGACCTTTACACCGCCGGGGTCCGGCAGTATGGAAGGACCGGAAACAAGAATGACGTCTCCGCCCCGCAAGGCAGCTGCCCAGGCAATGGCATACCCCATTTTCCCCGAAGACGGATTACTGATATACCGGACAGGGTCAATTGATTCCCGGGTTGGGCCGGCGGATACGACCAAACGCTTTCCCGCCAGATCTTTTACGGCAAGAAGTCCAACAACCCGTTCGACAATCATTTCCGGATCCGCAAGCCGTCCGGGGCCCGTGGTTTTACACGCAAGTTCCCCCTGCCCCGGCTCAAGGATTTCAAAACCATCTTCCTCGAGAATATCAAGGTTACGCTGAACCGCCCTGTTTTCATACATGTGTGTATTCATAGCCGGACAAATCAACCGGGGTGCCGTAACTGCCATCATAAAGGTCGAAAGCGCATCATCGGCAATCCCATTTGCAATTTTTCCAATAATGCTCGCCGTTGCAGGGGCTATGATGACAGCGTCAATATCTTTGGCCCAACTTATATGACGAATCTCAGGATCAGGCAGTTCTCCGAACATCTCTGAAAATACCGGTTGTCCGGAAATGGCTTCAAAGGTAACCCGACCCACAAAAGCCTGCGCATTTTTCGTCATTATCACCCGAACATCAGCGCCCGCTTTTTGAAGCAATCGCAACAATGCCACACTCTTGTAAGCAGAAATGCCACCAGACACTCCCAACACAAGACGTTTCCCCGAAAGAAGATTTTCAGTCCACATTCAAATGATCCTTATACGCATTACATTGCAATTGATCGAAACATCTTTCAGCAACATCGATCCTTTTGCCAAAAGCTCGCATTCATATCGCATTCACCTGAACACAAGTATACCCGTTGTTAAATCAAGTGTCGGGAAGGGTCCTGCATGACGACATCGAAGACATTTAAATGCGCCGCTCTATTGATATCCCTGTGGATTGTTTTTCTGCCATTTCCATGCAGAATTGCACATTTCATCAATACCCCGCACCGCCCGCCATCCGAGTTCCGATTCGGCAAGTAGCGGATCCGCATAGCACATGGCGATATCTCCCGGACGACGACCGGTTACACGGTAAGGCACTTTTTTTCCGGATGCCTTTTCAAAGGCCGAAATCAACTCCAACACACTGTACCCCCGACCCGTGCCGAGATTGTATGTCTGTACGCCCGGTTTTTGAAAAAGACTTTCAAGCATATTCAGATGCCCTGCCGCCAGATCCACCACATGAATGTAATCCCTGACACCCGTGCCGTCTTTTGTGGGATAATCATTTCCAAAGACCGACACCTCGGGCAGTTTTCCCGCCGCTACCTGGCTGATATACGGCATCAGGTTGTTGGGAATATCGGCAGGGTCTTCACCGATAAGACCGGACCAATGCGCACCCACGGGATTAAAATACCTGAGAATCCCTATATGCCAATCTCCCCTGGCAATGTAGAGATCATTCAATATCGTCTCTATCATGAGTTTTGTCCGGCCATAGGGATTTGTTGCAGAAACCGGAAAAGTTTCCCGGATGGGCACTTCTGCGGGGTCACCGTAAACGGTTGCCGAGGAGCTGAAAACGATTGTTCTGACGTCAAAATTTTCCATAGTTTCTAACAAAGAGACCGATCCGCCCACGTTATTATAGTAATATTGAAGTGGTTTATCTACGGATTCCCCAACAGCTTTCAACCCTGCAAAATGAATAACGGCATCAAAGCGATGCGCTTTGAAAACCTCCGCCAAAGCCTGTTTGTCACAAATATCCACCCGGTAAAAGGATGGACGTTTTCCCGTGATCTCATAAACCCTATCCAGCGCTATTTCACTACTGTTCGACAAATTGTCAACCACGCAAACACGGTATCCGGCCTCCAGCAATGATACGCACGCATGGGTGCCGATATAACCTGCCCCACCGGTAACCAATATTTCCATAAATGCAGATCCTTTGACTTCAACAAAAATTCAGTTGATGACTTTCACGAGATTGTATTTGGTCTTTTTACGGCGCATCAGTGTTGATGCATCCGTAAAAAGCCGCAGCCAGACGGCTTTGTAAAAAGTTCAAGATCAAGGCTTGCGCAATCCCGAAGAATACAGAGTACTTCAGTGTACGTGTATGTCTACAGGGCGTAAGCCGCAAATCCTGAGAGATTGAGCGTAACAAAGATATTGGACTTGTTACAAAGTCGTCGGTGTTGATCCGCGGCATAAAAACCTTTCCTTGTATCCTCCCATCTGTTAAAAAATACATTAAGGAATCTTTGACTGCGGATGGTTACAGTTATACTACCTGTCATATATACTGTAAACATTTTT
>SLIE01000102.1 GCA_007135795.1 Desulfobacterales bacterium | reverse complement strand
CTCCGCAGGCACCGTCACCAGATCCTACGGCTGGCATCCCGGCGGCACCTGGGGGACCGATCCCCTCTTCATGACAGAAGGGCGTCATCCCAACGGAACCCCGAGATACTACTTCTACCACAACGACCATCACGGCACCCCCCGCAAGCTGACCAATACCACCGGAGCCGTGGATTGGAGCGCAACATACAATTCCTTCGGAGAGGCGCATGTTGAGCCGGGATCGAGCGTGACGAATAATCTGCGGTTTCCGGGACAGTATTTCGATGCGGAGACAGGATTGCACTATAATTGGTATAGATACTACAATTCTGCCTTGGGAAGATATTTTAGGGCGGATCCCATTGGGCTTGAAGGTGGAATAAACCCTTATGTCTATGCTGATAATGGCCCTATAATTAAAGTCGATATTAAAGGGCTTAGATTTGGTTTTGGATTCGGTGTTAGATTTTTTATTATTGGTTTATCTGCTGAAAGACTTTGGGATACATGTTGTAAGGATGGGAAGCTTATAAGAAGAACCATTGCAAAAAATTGTTGGTCAATGGGTGTTGGGTTAAGCTTGAAGCTATCAAATAAGGGATTTAGTCCCTCTTTGGGTGGCATTAAAACAAACGAGGGGCACTGTGGTCAACGAGAATGGGTTGTTGAAACTGAGCACAAATATGGTGGTGATTTAGTAATATATGGGAGAGATTCACATAGCGGCAATAAGTGGCTTCCATTAGCTCTTGGAGGTTATTATGATATATTTCAACATTGCAGATATACTATTGTGAGCGAAAAAAAGGTCGGATGCTGTTCTGAATAGGTAATGGGTGGAAACATGGTTAGTTTGTCTGCAGAATGGACTTTGCCATTCTTCGTCATATTTTTAGCAAGTTATTTTTTTATCCTGTCAAAAATTGAACTACGAAGATTTAAGTATTATGATGTGTATAAGCTAGTGTTTCCCATTTATTTAGTAGTCTATATCGCCAATAATAGAGATCTTAAACGAATAGTTATTTCGGCGATTAATATTGTTTCTCTCTTTTTTTGGTATTACATCTCATTTTAATTGAAGTGAAGCAAATGATAGTTTTTCTTGATATAATATTGGTATTTTGTGCCATTGGAATGGCCGTGACTTATCTTTATTTTATTTATTATATTCGAACGAATTCGGAACAAGATAGTATGGTTGTAAATAATTATTTTATTTTCAATGTGTTAAAAGTTTATAAATGCTATCTGTATGTGCGAAAAAAGAACTCATTAAAAAATGGGATTGTTATTTATTTACACTTCATTTTTATTGTTGCAACATTGGTGATAGGTTATTTTTTAGATGGCTTCGGCGCTACGCCTTAATGGCGAACATGTTTGCACCAACCTTGAACGTCCTTTGCGGGCGCAAAGATAGTAATGCACACGAAAGCATCAAATGTTCGTGGAATCTCCGTTATTTATGCCCCGGAATGTCGCGTAAGTGCTTCTACAAAGCAACCGCCGTCTGATCCACCGCTTGATTCGTCGTCTGATTCGTGATTCGCTTGACCATTTGATTCTTCCGGGGGAGTATAAGGCTCGTGGTTTTGCGGTGTGCAGGTGGTCACGCCTCGAAGGCGGCCGAATTTCTGGGTCCAGTATCGTCGACAGACGAATGTCGGTCGAATGCGGGCCGGGGTCGAATGCGCGAATGCGGGTTGGCGAATGCGGGTCAGACCAAGATAACTCATTGCAAATATATATAATAGCCTGTCCCGCCACCCCCTTTTTTGGCCTTAAACCAATGTTTTGGGCCACAAAAAGGCTGTTTTAAGGATACAGTGGCGGCGGTGGCTACGATGCCGCGGGCAACCTCATAGAAATCCGCATCCCCGGCTCAAGTTGTAGGGTTATTTGAAGGGAAAATACAAAATGATAGAAGAAGTAAATCAAAAAAAGTTCAAAGAGCTAATGCAAAAAAGGTTATCTAAGAAGTCAGATACAAAGGCTGTTGTTGGATGGTTTTACAAGCACTCGGAAACAGTTGTCACATATGGTGATTTTGGTTTAAACAATCCAGAATCTATGAGTTTTCAGATTGCCTCTGTTACTAAACTATTTACAGCAACATTGGCATCAGTTTTCCATTATAATGGAAAACTGGATCTAAAACAGCGAATCGGAGACTACCTTCAGTTAGATGCCAATAGCACGATTAGAATGATGAAAGTGGAAGATTTGCTGACCCATCATGCGGGATTGCCTTCAGCACCAAAAGAACTGCTGGGGAGGTATGATAAATTGAATCCATATAAGCATGTCACTAAAGAAAAACTTATGGACTACCTGAACAATTACAGGAAACCGCTTAAGTCTAAGAGCAGCTTTCAATATTCGAATTTGGGGTTTGGTATTCTTGGCCAAGTTTTGGAAGAAATATCAGGAAAAACTTATGAAGAACTGGTTAAAGAAGAAATTTGTCAACCGTTAGAGATAGAAAATATATGGATAACCCGACCAGAAAAAGACATAAATTTAGCGCCGGGAGCCATGAGAAGAAATAAGGAATTATCCAGATGGGAATTGAATGCCATAGGGGCTGCTGGAGCCATCGATGCCAACATCAAAGATATGTTGAAGTTTGCCAAGGGAAATCTTCGAGGGCATCCTTTTTATTTGAAATGTGCAATTTGCCACAAGGCTAATCGAACAGTTTCCAAGCACTTTGATGTTGGATTGGGGTGGATGATAACACGACATGAGGGGATAGGGGAACTTCATTCTCACAATGGTTCAACTGGCGGATTTAATAGTTTTATAGGCATACACCCCGAGGGTAGATTCGGTGTGGTAGTTTTGACAAACTGCAGGTTGCCGATACTTAACTTGATAGGGTTGTCCAATGATCATGCGGCTGCCATTGGCTTTGAGGGATTGAAATATATTTCAAAAAAATTTTATAATGCACATTAATTATTCGTGATCCGCTTCACCATTTGATTCTTCCGGGGGAGTATAAGGCTCGTGGTTTTGCGGTGTGCAAGTGGTCACGCCTCGAAGGCGGCCGAATTTCTGGGTCCAGTATCGTCCGGCGGAGACGTACCCTACACCAAGGTCGCAGAAGTCGGAGCTGAGGATGTTCTTCCGGTGGCCTTCGCTGTTCACCCACCCCAGCATCGCCGCTTCGGGGGAGGTGTGTCCGTGGGCGATGTTTTCAGCCCAGCGGCTCCAGGTGTAACCGGCCGCCGTGATGCGATCACCCCCCGTGCGGCCATCCGGGCTGGTGTGGGAGAAGTAGCTGTTGTCCGACATGTCTTGGGAATGCGCACGGGCGGCGGCGGTCAGGCGGTGGTCCGCATTGAGGGGAAATTGGCCGTGCTTGCTGCGTTCCTGGTTAATCAGGGTGAATATCGTGAATTCCTCATTGGTCATGTTGGCTTGTGTGGCGGAAGCGTGGTTGGCAGCAGACAGGGCGCGGCCAGGGTATTGCGGTGTTTCGGCATCATCGGCCTGAAAGGCCATCGGGTCTAAGGCGTTGATTTCCTGGATTACATGCAGT
>SLIE01000242.1 GCA_007135795.1 Desulfobacterales bacterium | reverse complement strand
CGGAATCAGCGTGTTATTTTTCGGAGAAGGCACAAGAAGCATTGACGGCGTAATAAAACCCTTGAAAAAAGGCGGAGTGATCCTGGCCCTCAAGGCCGGGCTTTCCATCGTTCCCATTACAATCGTCGGCAGTGACCGACTCTTGGGCAGCGGAAAACTTTACGTTAAATCCGGTATTATCAAAATAATTGCAGGCGACCCGATTGACACAAGAGATTACTCTGAACAGACCATTAACACCCTCATTGAAAAGACCCAGTCTGTTATCCTGGCAAATTATAAAAAACACGCTCCGCTCCCTTAGATGCTCCACTTCCCTCAATTTTTCTTCCATCCCCGGCAAGTCTTGTTGCTACCAATTCCCAATTTGCGGGCGTGGAAACCCTGGATCCTTCACTTAAATCTATCTCGTTTTTGAATTGTTTATACTAAGCGCTTGATCAATCAGATTCTTAATCTCTCTTAAATCGAAATTATTATCTCTTACCTTAATGTAAGGATATCCTCCCCATCCATAAGGAAAAATCTCATAATATTTACTTTGATATTTTCCCTTTGTGAAATATATTTTTAATATATTCCCTTTTGGTTCAAGCCATAAAATGCAGTTCTTTTTCTTCTTAAGCGTCAGCATGCTTTTATTGACCTTTTCATAGATGGCCTCATCTTGTTGAAGCATAAGATCCTTAACGCTATTGTAATAAGAGCGCACTATTGTCGATACATTATCCAAATAATGCTCTTTCATCACCACCATCCTTATTTTTTTATTTACGAAAATCTAATGCGCCAACTAAGCCGCCAAAATGAATGGCATTTGGCTGGATTGCCAATATGAAGCTAATATGCGATATCTTGTAATAATATTCAACTGTATTATTGGGCTGCCCTCCTTGATGAGAAGATTCTGAACGTGATAGTTATCTCTTTGATGTAACAATCGTTATTCGCGAATCGCAAATAACACATACTTCAAGATAACAGGTTAACGTCACCGGTAACAGTATCGGGAAGCGCTTTTTTTGCAATCTAAGCCATTGCTCGAACCATGGGCTGCAAGGGAAGATTTTAGACGCTTAGATTCAGAAAAAACGGCAAATTATTGTAACCGATGTTTTCTTATGCTAACAATAATTTATAATTGACTTGGAATGAAGTGCCGCGCTGCATAGTTGAACGATAGACAGTCAAAAAAGGGGAGCCATTGCGAAGATTCATAGGCGTTGACCTGGCGTGGCGCAGTGAGGGGAATCATACGGGAGCCGCAGTTCTCGCAGGTAATCAGAGCGGGGCGGAACTCGTTGCCCTTGCCGATCCGATTCACACCCTCGAAGAAGTGCGACAATTCATCGCCTGCCAATCAGCCGAAACCACATTCATTGCGATCGACGCACCTCTCATCATTGGTAATGCCACCGGGCAGCGTTGTTGTGAGACCGCGGTCGGCCGCCGCTACGGTAGCCGGCATGCTGCATGTCACACATCGAGCCTGAAACTCTACCCATCGGCATCTAGTGTTGAATTGGCGACGGAACTTTTAAATCAGGGATACACGCACGCCCCTGTCGCTCGTGGCGAGAAAAGAGTTTTACTTGAAGTTTATCCCCATGCAGCAATGGTGGCCCTTTTCGACCTGCCGAAAATCATCAAGTACAAGAAGGGCACTGTGATGCAAAAGCGTAAGGGGCTTCGATTGCTCACGCGCCACATGTGGCGGCTTCGCAATGCTGCGCCTGCACTTCATACGAATCATGCACTTGAAGAACTCTTGACCCGTGACTGTGAACGCCTTCGTGGCGTCCGCCTGAAGATGTATGAAGATACGCTCGACGCCGTATTCTGTGCATATCTTGCGTACTACTTCTGGTTCTGGGCGTTGAAGCGCAATGAAGTCTTTGGGAATGCGGAGCAAGGCTATATTGTGAACCCCACGCTGCTGGCGGGAGGAATAGAGAAGCATGCTGCCTAAGCAGCCGGTGATTACCGAGCCTTCGACGATTTGATAACCCAGCACGACTGAATTACAGATTTCACAAAAATCGATTCGTACTTTGGCAGGCACGATCTGAGACGAGGAACTGTCCATGGCCATAATGATCCCTGACGAAGTATCGGATTTTACGACCGCCGGTGAAGGCACCTTTTACCGGTTCCTCCAGGCCGTTGCCAAGCCGGACCACCATTACATCGCATGGTATCTCCCGGACATCCGGGGATACGAACCCGACTTTATCATCTACTCGAACCAGCTCGGCCTGGTCATCTTTGAAGTGAAGGACTGGGTTTTGGATCAGGTGGTTTCCGCTGATCCCCAACACTTCACCCTGAAAATCAGCGGCAGTACGGAAAAACGCAAAAACCCCCTCCAGCAGGCGCGCGATTATATTTACCAGATCATGAACAAGATCAAAAAGGACGGCCGCCTGGTATCAAAACAAGACCATTCCCACGGGAATGTCAAAATACCCGTCAGCTATGGCGTTGTGTTCCCGAACATAGTCAAGCACGAATACCGGCAAAAGGAACTGGACAAGGTCATCCCCACAGACAAGGTTTTATTCTGGGACGACCTTCACCCCCAGTCCCCGATCTGCTCGGACCCATCCGGCAGATGCTTTCAGGACAACATGAAGCAGATGTTTTCCCCCTTGTTCGATTTCAGCATTTCACAAAATGAACTCAACCACCTCAAGCAGCTGTTGTTTCCAGTAATCCGCATAGATCTTCCCTGCAGGGAAGAACACCGGAATCAGGCAGAAGACGCCCGGCGGCTAAAGATCCTCGACAAAAACCAGGAAAGCATCGCCCGCCAATACGGGGGAGGCCACCGCCTCATCACCGGACCTTCAGGCAGCGGGAAAACCCTGATCCTGGTTCACCGCGCAGCCCTGTTGCACCAATACAACCCGGAAGTCCGCCGGATTCTTTTTCTGTGCTACAACGTCACCCTTGTCAATTACATCAAACGCCTTCTGGCGGACAAGCAAGTCCCCCTCGGCGACAAGGGAGTCGAGGTGATGCACTTCTTCCAATTGTGCGCCAGAATCTGCGGAGACGACGTGGTATACGAAAACGAAGACCGGGACTACTATGAACTTGTCATACAGGACGCCCTGGAAAAGCTCCCGGATTTTCCCGTCAGCTATGATGCGGTTTTTATTGATGAGGGACAGGATTTTTCAGACGACATGCTCAGGATTGTCATGCCCTTGCTCAACACCCGGACCAACCACTTCACCATGACATCCGACGAGCAGCAGGATATTTATGAACGTCCCCGAACCTGGAAAAAGGTCGGCATCCAGGCCCGCGGAAGGGTGCACCGACTCTCCTGGGCATACCGCAACACAAAGGAGATCCATGATCTCTCTGAATCCCTGTCCTGCATGAAAAAAACCAAAGACAAGACCGCTTCCGGTGAACAGCTGCAGTTGTTCCCGGACACATTCGGCACACTCCACGGACCCCCTCCGGAAATAATCGGCTTTTCAGATTTCCATGAAATCCCGGCCTATGTAACGGACCAGAT
>SLIE01000450.1 GCA_007135795.1 Desulfobacterales bacterium | reverse complement strand
CTGAAAACCACGTAAGGAATTTTATGGGGATCGATCCCACGAGCAGATGCCAGAACTGTTTCTTCCCACTTTTTAGCTATGATTGTTTCAGCTTCCCGGGTGGCAAATTCTGAAAGATAGACCAATGGCCCGCCACACAATATTTCCGCCACGGAAAGATCACCATAAACTTCCAACCGGGTGTTCAGGGAAAGTAACTGGGCCCGGGCTTCAAAAAACGGTGAGTCCGCGTCGGAAGACGAAGGATTCCCTGAGAAAAACACCCCTGCCATTTGATAAGCGGTCTCAGGTGTATGCCCCACGGGTGCGAGCGCACGCAATCCCTTGACATACCCCTCCCAGGCCAGTGCCTCCTCAAGCCTTTTTTCCCTGTGCCGTGCCGCTTCGGGCGAGGCAACCGCAACCACATCCCGCCCGACGACATCCGCCCCTTTATTCCTGAGCCGATCCATCCAGGACGGCTGATCTTTTTCCGATCCGGTCCGGGTACTTCGAATTTCTTCAATTTCCATGAGCGTCACCGCCCAGGCAGGAAGATTTTCTATTGCCTGAAGATGATCGGCCATTTCAGATAAAAGCGTAAAATAGGGATTTCCGTCCGTTGCCATGGACTTGGCGATCGATTTTCGTTGCTGGTAGGATGAGAGAAAATCACGCCCTTCGGAGAAATTGACGGCAAAATTGGCCCACGTCTGCATGTACATATTCTCATAGCGATGCCGGAATGCACGCCTTGCAATGTCAAACCGGGATGATTGACCCAGTAGATATTCAAGCCGGTCGACAAAAGCCTCAATACGTGCTTTCCCTTCCCGGGTGAATGCCGCATCAACAACCGGATAACTTGCCGCGCGTTGTTGATCTTTTAATGCTCCCCAATAGCGGTCAAGGCCGATGGACGTGACCCCGGGCAGTTTTCTGCTCACTGCCCAGTCCAGGTTCATACTCCTGACTTCCAGGAGTTGAACCAGACGTGCGTGCAATGTTTCGAGTTTGTCTTCAAGCACCTGGCGATCACTGCCTAATTCAAGATAATGGTAATAGCTGCGTCCGAAGAGAAGGGCGATCTCGCCAAGCATTTCAGGATACATCACATGCAGTATCTCGGTCGACATCTCTGCAAGTTCTTCTTCCGAAACAGGCTTGCCGCCTGCCAGGAAGTTTTTTAAAAGGGCCATTCGTGCTGAAATATGACCGGCGTAGTCCGCGATTGTATCATCGGCGGTATTTTGGTCGAAAGCGCGAAGGGCCTCCTGCAACTGAAGATCCATCGGTAAAAGAAGATGCTCGCGGAAACTGTCGACATAATGATCCAGAAATTGTTGTTCCACCAGAATGCTGTGATTGAATCCGAACCGGGGGACAAACCAGTTTCGGTTATAGTGGCGGACCTGGTCGAGACGCTTGCCATAACCATTCATTATCAATAAATCCGTTGAACGCTCCCCGGTGAAAACCGGCCGGTTTTCCGCGCTTTGATGTATTTCTTCAATGGTGCTGATGTTTTTAAGGTAGGAAAAACTGACAAGGCCAAGCAGGGAGAACCAGAAAAGGCACCATGCACTCAAACCGAATCGTCTTGTAATACGCCGCCATTTGAAATATTCAAGGATCGGGCGAAAAAGGTTGCGGTCCCCGGGCAGAATTTTCTTGAAGAAATCCCGAAGGAATATGCCGTTACGGGAGTGGACCGGTGCAGTACATGCGATGTTGAAATTTTTTATAAATTCGGAGCTGGGTTGCCCCTCCTGTTTAGCGCTTGAATAATAAACCCCCATGAACATCGGGGTTTCCTGGTATGGATTTTCCTGGAAAGCGCCCTGTGCAAAAGCGCTTAAACCGTCATGCAGCTTTTCAAACTCATCCGGGAACAGCAACACCCCGGGCTCGATCCGGGTGGTGCCCTGAATAATCAATAACCGCAGGTCCTTTAACCGGTTGCACACAAACCGGTGTGCATTATCGAGAAGATCCTGCCAGGCACCTGTGGGGTCTTCGCTGCTGTACCCCATGGCCTGGTTTAACCGATCGTCCGGGAGCATCCGGCTGAACTGGTTGAAACCGTGCACCTGGTCGATTTTAGTGACCATGATATAAACGGGAAATTTAGCCCCGCAGACCCGCATCAGCTGATCGATTCGCTTGCGGAGATTCAACCCGTTTTCACGCAGATCGTCGACCGGTTTGGATAATAGCTGATCCGCACTGACCGTCAGGATGATACCGTTAAGCGGCTCTTTCTTCCGGTATTTCGCGAGCAGGGTCAGAAATTTTTCCCATTCTTCCCGATCGGGATCATGATCTATGGGAATTGCATACCGGCCGGCCGTATCCAGAATAATGGCCTCATCAAAGAACCACCAGTCAAAATTGCGGGTACCGGCGATTCCGGCATTGACTTCGGATACAGGGGAATTGGCCTTTGCGTTCTTGATGGCGGTTGTCTTGCCGGTCCCCGATTCCCCGATCACCATGTACCAGGGGAGTACATAGAGGGGATTGCCGTGCTTTTTCAGGTTGGATTGTCGCAGAAGATCAACGGATGCTTTCCACTTATCCTGCAGTTCACGCAAATGACGACGCTCGTGAAGAGGAGATTGCCCGATAGCGGACTGATCCTGGGCGATCACCTGTTCAACAAATTTTCGTTCCCGGGCTCGCAGGAAATATTTTTTAAGAAACAACAAACCGAACAATAAACTCAAAAGCGCCGCACCCAGGGCAACACCAACCCACCATGGCCATTGCTGAAAAATTACCAGCAAGGCAATCGCACCGGCAGAAACAACGCCAAGGACAACATACAGAAAAATCTGTAACAACTTACGAATCACGGGCATTGATCCGCCAATCACGGTTAAAAAGTTTATCCGACAAGACTCCGGAGTTTTTCATAATACACGATGTATGCGCCGATAACGGCAAGCGGCGGCAACAGAAAGACCAATTTATTCGACATTGAAGAAAATATTCCGGCAAATTCAGGCCCGGCACTTCGGCCCGAACGATCCTGGTAGGCCTCCGGAAAGAGTGCTTCCGGGAGATTCATTTCCTGGTCTTCGGAAAAATATTTCAGCAGGTTATCGACTTTGATTTCGGACAACGCCAATTGATCGTCATCCGCATAATACTGGCCGTTGTAACCAAGGGCCAGGCAATATGTAAATACTTCTCGGATCTCCCGGTCGCTTTCTTTAAGACTTTCAAGACGGCTGAAAAATTCCCTGCCGGCCATGGTGGTCTGGAAGAATTTGAGCTGCAACTGGTTTTGCTGCCAATTGTTTTTTTCCGACCAGGAAGAACACATTATTTTTTCATCAACCCAGGCGCATACCGGGAAACAGGCCTTTTTCCAGTCCGAACGGGGGATTTTCGCAGCCTGCGCATGTTTTCCCGATCTTTCCAGAAGTGCATCATAATGCACCTGAACCGATTCAAAATTCGGTTGCGGCTCGGTCAGGCCATCGACCAGGTATAAAGTGTAGCCAATGATCTCCATGAAACAATTAATCAGCCGGTCGGCCGGTTGG
>SLIE01000536.1 GCA_007135795.1 Desulfobacterales bacterium | reverse complement strand
ATTTCAATGGGTTCAGGGGAACCGTCATCACCAATCACTGTAATGGTTCTGGTGGTCTCACCAGGATTTGGATAAAAATTGGGAGTTACAGGTTGTACAAGTGCAATAGAGAAATTGCCCAAAGAATATTGAACCATAGGTCTCCGGCCATTATAGCCGATGAACTGCAGCATGTTGGTGTCACTGTCATAGACTTGATTGCTGATGAAACTGCCTAATCCATAAGGCGTGTAAGTCTGACCAACGAGAATCTGGCCGGGGCCGAGGTCGTATGTTGCGTAGAGAAGACGTATATTTGCATTGCTACCACCCGTTCCGTACTCAAAGCGTCCGCCAATGAGGCCGCTTTGTACGTGTGCCCCGACACGGGAGTTTGCTTGCAGTGAATGGTCTAACTGGGTGTCATCTCCGCGTTCGCTGCTTTCATCCGTCCAGAAAGTAGTGATCCGTGCGCTGCCATACAGATCCCAGTCTGCTGCGGATACCGGCACATACATGGCCAGTAAAAATACCGCGGTCAATAAAATAACTAATACTCTTTTCATACTTTTTCCTCCTTGTTGTGGTACATTGCGGTTTTAGCTGTTTGCCAGAAATGATGCGATATCAACATCTGAAGTGATTGTTCAGGTTCAATTCAGATATAGTTGTATCCAGCATCAGCTAATCCTAGTTTATCCAGGCTGATCCACCTCTTTGTTTCAATTTTATATCCGGCTCTTATTCAATCGTATCGTACAGTCGGTATTCTGCGATTTAAAAGTTGCCTTTTTAAAACAGAAACAAATCTTTTTGATCCTGGATGTGCATTAATTCGCTGGTACACTTTAATATTGAATTTCTAATTTTGTTGATGAGCTATGAACTGACCGCCGAATTTTAGTTCGCGGATGGCAATTTATAATAGAATTCTAAGAAAATTGCAAGGTGTAGATTAAAGAAAAAGTAACAAAAGCTATAATCTTTACGTAAGGCAGCTTTTTTCTACTATTAAAAGGGTTGAACTTTTTGTGGTGCCATATGGTTCAGCTGGGTTTTTCAGTGCATGTGGTGTTAGGATAAATAATTGTTTTTTTTATATATAAAACGTATTTGATGGTATAATGGCGAGAATTGCGCTGCTGTGATTGAAGCCTTGGGGCAGTCACTGTTGTCCGGTTAGGTTTTTGCATGTAACCCGGATGCCTGTCGATTTTATATAAAATTTATTCATCCGGGGGTTGACAGGCCATCTCCTTAGGGGCGACTACTGGGTGCAATGGGGGGTGGTTTTTTTTCTCTTGTTGCTTTGCAACACGGGCAACAAGTTGCCAGTGTCACCCCCGAGAGCCCGGAATTTCAGCTAAAGCTTGTTTATGCAAAAAACCTAAAGCGGACAGCACTGGGGCCAGGTATAACTTTCGTCATTAAATACGTCATCGGCAAAATCTTCCATGGACAACGTGCCGGTGATGAGCTTCATGCGCTTTTCTACATCATCGGTGGTCATCTTCCCTTTGGAGGCGCTGATTTCATAATTTTTCCGGATTACACCCAGGCCCCGATCGAGGAATTCCTGCTTCTGCTCCAGGATGGTCACGGGAATTCCGGCATTCATGAAGTTCATGGCAATCCCGCCCCCTATGGTTCCCGCTCCCATGACGCCAACCTTTGTAATGTCATATACGGGGGTCTCTTTTGGAATATCCGGGATTTTGGCCACTTGCCGTTCGGCGAAAAAAAAATGGCGCTGTGCCGCGGATTGGGAGCCGCTCATGAGTTGGGTAAAAAGCTCACGTTCGCGCACAAAAGCCCTTCCTTGAACGCCAACCGGACAGCGCCTTCCACTGCCTTGATACAGGCTTCCGGCGCTTCAAAATCCCTGAACAGCTTTGCGTTCTTCTTTCGAAAATCGTCAAATATCAGTATGTGACTTTAATAAATTGACAAAAATGAGTGTAGGTGTAAATTATTGCTTTAAATCGTTGCCGTGTTATTTTTGTTGGTCCGGCGAGCTTTTAATGGCGGGTTAAAAATAAAATTTTGTCATGCAATACCCGGCTGGATAATAGATTGATCAGGCATTTAATATTTCAATTATTTCGATGTGTCAGTATTCTTGCGGAAAGAAAATCGCCTTGTGTGAATTGATCACTATTCTCATTTCCGGTAAGGCAAAAAAAATCAATGGTGAGTGCATATGACTGGAAATCAAGGGAATTCAAAGAAAAACCGTAAATTAAATCCGGTGAAACGTCTGTCCATACTAAAGGCGGCGGAGAAAATATTTTCCCGGAAAGGGTTTCATGAAGCAACGGTTTCGGACATTGCAAAAAAAGCAAATGTATCCGAGGCCACGATTTATGAATATTTCACATCCAAGGAAGAGCTGCTTTTTTCGATTCCTGCCGAAATCGTACGGGAGTACCAGGAAAAAAACGTGGAAATCCTGCAATATGTCAAGGGCGCGGCAAACAAGTTGAGGACGTTGATTTATCGCCATTTGAGTCTGTATGCCGATAACGAGGATTACGCCAACGTGGTGATGTTGATTCTCAAGGGAAATAGAAATTTTTTGAAAACCGATGAATATAACGTGATACAAAGATCCGCCCGTAATACCATACAGGTGCTTCAGGAGGGAATCGACAATGGTGAATTCCGTCCGGACCTGCAACCTTATCTTGTCAGAGCCATGATCTGGGGGACAATTGAGCATCTGGTGACCCGTAAAAGTTTGCTCGGAAAACCCGAAGATCTTTTCTCCATGGCTGATGAAATGATCAACACCCTCTTCCACGGCATCCTGGCAGACAGTCGAAACGGAGCTATTCATCTGAGAGTAACAGTTGAAAATAAAATAGGTCCCGCGCCTGTGCCCACGGAACATTTGGAAAAGGGGTGAAGCATAAAAGCGAAATATACTAGGCTTCAGCGGCAGGGTGTCTTTCAGCCTCTTGTGGAAAAATGATTTACCCGGCTTTAATAAAATCAGGCGATAAAAATGCCGGGTCAGGGTATGCATAGAACCCACGCCCGGATTTTACCCCCAGCCATCCTTTGTCCACATATTGTTTCAGGAATCTGGCGTTTGCCATTGATTGCGGGTTGCCAGTCTCTTTGGCCCAGTAATGCGTCACCTTATATGCCGTGTCGATGCCGATGCTGTCCATTATCCCGAAAGGTCCGGCCACGGTATGCATAACCCCCATCCAGGATCTGTCGATATCCTCTACAGAAGCGACCTGATTCGCTGCAAGCGTCTGTGCTGATTCAAGAAAAGCCATCAACATGGCATTGAAGACATACCCGTTGTTTTCCCTTTTAAGGACAATTGCGACCTGGCCGATGCTTTTGGCAAATGCTTCGATAAGTGCGATTGTATCCGGAGCGGTTCCGGGGTGGGGCATCAGGTCCACAATGTTGGTATGTCGTGTATCATGAAAGTGCAAGGCTGCAAAACGGTCCGGACGGCCCGTGGCTTCGGCGAACATCGAGGGAAGAAGAGAGGACGTGTTGGTTGTAAAAATGGTATGCGGGGGACAGATGTCGTT
>SLIE01000377.1 GCA_007135795.1 Desulfobacterales bacterium | reverse complement strand
CGGCATATGGCACAAAACCTAACCTACTACAACCCCCCGCTGAGCTTCTTCGGCAATTTTGTTCTGGAGGAAAAAGGAGAACGCAAAGGCGGCCTGGATATCAAGATGGCCATGCAGCTGGTAGTTGATTTTGCGAGAATATATGCCCTTCAAAACAGCATCGAGGAGACAAATACACTGAAACGTCTTGCTGCAATACACCAGCAAAACGGCATCGACAAGGAAACCCTTGACAATCTCGTCCACTCCTACGAATACCTGATGCATCTGCGGATCAAGCACCAGGTTATGACCATACGCAAAAAAGGCGGCTCACCAGACAACTACCTGCAGCCCGCAAATCTAAACCAGATTGAACGCCAGTCTCTGAAGGAAGCTTTCAAAAGCATCCGAACAGCGAAGGGGAAATTGCGCCTTGATTTTTTCCTTCACTGGACCTGAGATAGGGCTTTTTCACGACGCCATCAAAAACCGGGGATACAACGTCGTATCCACTCCGGCACCGAGGATTTTGGCTTATCGCGACTGGCAGCATACGAAGTCGGATCGCCCTCCGGCATTGTAAATGGACGAACCAAATCGATGTTTTTTTCAATGGCCTTCACAAAAGCATTGATCACCGTGGGATCAAACTTTGTTCCCGCCTCGAGTTGTAGAATATTCAAGGCTTTTTGTATGCTCATGTTCTCCTTTTTTGGACGATCCGATGTCATGGCATCAAAGGCATCACTTGCAGCAATCACCCGTGCACCCAAAGGAATCCCGTCACCCATCAGTCCATCCGGATAACCACTCCCGTCATACCGCTCATGGTGATGCAGAATAATAGGCGCGACTTCATTCAACAATGACAGCCGGCCAATGATCTTTGCACCAATGACGGGGTGTTTTTTTATCGTTTCAAAGTCACCAGGGGATAAGTGCCCCAGATTACCAAGAATATTATCCTGCATAGCTATCTTGCCGATGTCATGCAAAAGGCCACCCCGGTAAATCTCTTCTGCTTCCCGCTCCGAAAGACCCATTTCTTGAGCCGTCATCTTCGCGTAATTGGCCACGTTCAGGGAATGTCCGTGCGTACAGATATCCTTGGCCTCCAGCGCCAGAACAAGCCCTTCTATAATTTCCCGAAAGGCATTCAGCATGCGTTCGTCATACCGGAATGCCTTGTGCAGCGCGATCGCCCCCTGCCTGCCGGAATCCCTGACAAAGTTGATCTCGCTTTGCGACAGATCACGGGGCTTGCTGAAATAAACGGCTAGTATTCCCCTATACTGATCAACAATCGGAAACGGAACACCCAGGATGGAAATGACCATCTGTTTGCCAAGACCGGTTGTACTGGGTATACGGGAATCTTTTCTTACATCTTTGAAAAAAACCTCTTTTTCCTCCTCGAACCTGAACACTTCCTTCAAGGTCTCATAGCTTATCCGGGAAAGACTGTTCATGTGGAAACCGCTTGTTACCTTCATGTAAACATTCTGCTTGTCCGTATCCACGATCCAGTATATACAGCCGCGGGCTTCCATGATTTCATTGAGTGTCTCAACGATATTTTCCAATATATCCCCTACGGCCTCTCCTTCGTGTATCGCCGCAGATACCTTTCTGAACGTTTCCAGGTAACGCGTGTGCTGGATCGCATTTTTAACGGCGATAGCGCTTTGTTGCGCCATATAATACACGATCCGATGATCTTCCTCACGAAGATCCAGGGTTCTGTCAAAATATATTCTGAGAACCATTCGCATGTTGCCGGTTACCTGAAACGGGACCCCGATGATGGAGACAATACCTTCCTCGCGTGCGGCATCCGGGTACTGCACGCGGGAATCATTGGCCACATCATTGATAACCACCAGTTGATCATCAAAGACTTCCGAAAAACCAGTACCGGCTGCGACAGGACCCTTTTCCAGGTACTGCTCGCTGAGACCGGTTGATGCCTTCAACTCGAGATATTGTCCGGTTGGATCGAGAACCCGAAGGGCACAACCCATGGCATCAAAAATTTCAGTACCGGTAGTCACCATGGCCTGGAGTGTTTCGTTAAAATCCGTGCTCTCATGCAAAGCATGACTTACCTTATTGACGACCTCAATAAAATGTTCCAACCTGGCGGTTTCAGCCATGTGGATTTCCTTGTTTAAAAAAGTAAGCACTTTTCGACACCTCAAGAATCTTACCGTGCTGCCTGAACACTTATTCTACAACCACAAATAGAGTAGCGACCCCACCACGATGATACACACCACCATGGCGGCCGTCATCCGAATAGTGGAGAGTTGCGATGCACTCTTGGCACCAAAAAAAATAACCAGCAGTCCGTAAAGGGAGAACAGGACCAAAAGCAAATATAATCCCGGCCCCCGAAAACCTGCCTGTATGGCCGATAAAACTGGCGCGATCGGCCATAATCCGATGCAGGAAATTCCAAAGTTAAAATAAACCGGAAAAAATTCGGTCCTGCCGCCGGCACCACGCGTGAAAACCCAAAGAAACAATGCGCCGCCGGCATGCATCAAAAAAGCCACCCCTGCGCCGGCCCCGGCAAAAAAGACCTTTCCCATGACAGCAACATCATCCGACCACAGCAATCCTTCGAAATGAAGCGAGAACAAGGCATGGATAAATCCCAACATCAAAACATTGATTATGCAGTATCGAACGAACCTTCCACTGATCATGATCTCTGGGTAAACAGATTCGTCAAGGCGCAAAACAGACTGCATGGCTGCAAAATAATTCATCAACAAACCCCTGTCATTTTCTTTCCTGTCAAATTCCCGGTAAATGATAGAAGACCTTAAAGTAACAATCCGGTTCTGGTCAATACAATAAGGATCAAATCGCTTTTAGCACTCAAATAACGCTCGTATCGAAGAAAAAGAGACAGGCGAAAGCCAACGCTCTCGCCTGCCTCAATATGCTTCTTAACCGGAAATCCGGCTTACTCTACTATGGCCAGGGTTGCAGGCCCCAAATGAATACCGCCACGCAGATCACGATAATACCAACCGGCATAATCGTACCATTGTAACGGATTTCGTCATAGTCCGATCCCCATCCGTGGATACGGTCGATCATCTTCTTCGTATCCAGATCCACCGGCGTGATCCCCATTTTGTTGAAGACCAGGGACAGCACGATAAAAATTGCATACGCCAATGGAACGGTCACCATGGCTCCCGACATTCCAAGATTAGCCACGAGACCATGCCCCACCATAATATTGGGGAACACATACGGCGAGATGACGATATATAACAAACCACATGCAATGGAACTGAACATCAACGCCGCTTTGTTGGCCTGCTTCCACCAGACGCCCAGAAGGATTCCGGGACTCACGGCCGTGGCCAGAAGTCCGAAGGCCCAGAGGATACTGGTCACCAGAAATGCCGGTGGGTTGAAAGCAAGCAGGATGGAAGCAAGACCACCCGCGCCCAGGGCTGAGTATCCCCATACCATTTTCTTTTTGAAATCCATCTTGGGTCGGAGAATCCCCAGAAGGTCACTTCCGATAAGCCCGGATAT
>SLIE01000184.1 GCA_007135795.1 Desulfobacterales bacterium | reverse complement strand
TTTTAACCACGCCATCAATTTTAAAATAAATAAAAAAGGGAGTATTAGTCAAGAAGTTTCCATTTTAATCTCCAAATCATTGACATTGCCCGCACATTACAATTATAGTTTCGACAGATTTATCAGGTCCATTTTTCCGGATGATTGTTTAAACAATTATCCGGTTCTGTATCGACACGGAAGGTCTTGGAGATAAATTGTTTGTGTGTGCGATGGCCAAGCACGTCATGGCAGCACCGATCTTGCTTGAAACCCATCCGGAATGGTTTTCCCAATATATCCCTGTCATGGTTTTTCAAATCAGGTTTGAGTTATAATCAATATTAATTAATGGGCGCGGGTCCTTAAAATGAATTTCAATGAAACAGTTCAAAACCAGGCATGCATTGGATTTATTGGTGCCGGAAATATGGCGGAAGCAATGATTTCAGGCCTTATCCGTACGAACAGCTTTCCTCCGAAAAATATTCTTGCCAGTGATATTCAGGCTGAACGACTGGGCTATATGGAAAAAACATATCATGTTACTTGCGTGCGTGATAATATACAGATCCTTGATAGATGTGAAATTATCGTTTTTGCCGTAAAACCCCAGCAGGTGCCTGATCTGCTTCAGACGCTATCAGCGCTGCCGCCATTTTTTTTGCCCAGGCGCCGTCTGCTTGTCATTTCAATTGCTGCGGGGCTGAAAATCGAAACTTTTGAAAAATATATATATGCCGGAAAAAGTGATACTGAGCAGCAACAGATTCCTATCATCCGGGTCATGCCCAATACTCCCGCCCTTGTTGGTGCCGGCATGTGTGCGTTTTCATCCAATGCTCGCGCGAACAGTTTTGATATTGAAACAACAAGGCGGATACTTTCGTCCATGGGTGATGTCATTTATTGTGACGAGTCGAAAATGGATGCGGTCACGGCAATTTCCGGTTCTGGCCCGGCTTATTGTTTTTACTTCATGGAAGCAATGATTGAAGCGGGCGAGAATCTCGGCCTCACGAACGAGGAAGCGGTTCAGTTGACGCTTGGGACTTTCAACGGCTCCGTTCGCCTTATGGAATCACAAGGAGAGTCAGCATCGCTACTTCGACGTAAGGTTACGTCGCCGGGTGGCACTACCGAAGCCGCAATCCGTCTCTTTGACGATCACAAGGTCAAAGAAGCGCTTATATCAGCCGTTTTTGCCGCTGCCAAACGTTCAAAAGAGCTGAGTGGAAAAACGTGATACCGCCCCTCTATAAAATTGATAAATAATTTGGATTTACGCGTTTATGGTTTTAAGCCAAACAGTTTCATATTCAGCGGCATTTCTTGCAGGCCTTTTGTCGTTTGTGTCGCCTTGTTTGTTGCCGCTTATACCTGCATATTTCGCATTTATAAGTGGTTACAGTATAGAGGAACTCACTGAAAATCCCAATGCGGCTGTCAGAACCCGAATACTTGCAGCAACCACAAGCTTTGTACTTGGGTTTTCACTTGTTTTTATTCTCATGGGAGCTTCCGCCTCTTTTTTAGGAAGCCTGGTGATGGAATACAAGGATATCATCAGAATAGCGGGAGGTTTGCTGATCATCGGCCTTGGGGTCCACATGACCGGGATCATCCGGTTTCAGGGACTTGAAAACGAAAAACGGATCATGGTACATAAAAAACCCTTGCATCTTGCCGGTATCTTTCTTGTTGGAATGGCTTTTGCTGCGGGATGGAGCCCTTGTATCGGGCCTCTTTTGGGATCGATTCTAATGGTTGCCGGGACCCGGGAGACAATAGGCGAAGGAGTTGTGCTTTTGAGCATCTATTCAATTGGACTGGCAATTCCGTTTATCCTTGTTTCCCTTTTTGTTCCGGCCATGCTGAGAATTGTCAAAGGTGCGGCAAGAACTCTCCGATATGTCGGTCCGGTTGCCGGGGCTCTTTTGATCGTGGTCGGCTTGCTGCTGTTGACGGATAGTTTTGTTTTTTTTAATATTACATAGATTTTGACGAAAAAACGTCACGACTTGCACTTTTCCGAAGTCGTCATTTTAAGTTGCGTGAACCAAACGTATGGGACAGTCATTTGCAGGCAAGCGCATTTGTGCAAGACTGTTTAATTGATTATTTATAAATTCAAATGGAGAACTCATGATACGTTCCATCAAAATATTATTCATCTCTGCTTCGTTTTTTCTGCTTTGTTTTTTTTCAGGCACTGCTCTTGCCTGTCAGGCTTGTGCGGATGCGGCGACGGCAGATGCAACTGCAGCAAATACAGATACAAATTCAAACATTCAGTGGCTTTCCTATACTAAAGGAATGGAAACCTTGCAGTCCGGAGAGAACCTTGGTTTTCTTCATTTTTATACGGACTGGTGCGGATTTTGCAAAAAAATGGAAGATGAGACATTCTCTGTGAAAGAAATCAGTGATTACTTAAATCAGAATTTTATCCCGATTAAGGTAGATGCAGAGGCACAAAAGGATCTGGCCCGACAGTACGGGGCCAATCAGTACCCGGCAAACATTTTTCTTTCCCCTGATGGGGAAGTGATTGCCGGTCGGCCGGGTTTTATTCCAGCGGGCCAGTTGATCGATATCCTGAAATATGTTCATACGAAAAGCTTTGAGACCATGACCTTTATGGAGTTTATGAACAGGGAATAGCATTTCCGGCATCGGAATGATTATTCTCCTGATATGGATTTATTATGGACATAGATAAACTGCGATACGTTTTGCAGCAGCATGAACTGCCAAAATCACCATCAGTTGGGATTTTTCATCCGGCATGTGTTCTGATGCCGATCTTTGCGAAAAAAGACGAGGCTTATATTCTTGCCGTCCTCAAGGCAGATACTGAAGGATATCCATGGCGAAATCAGGTCGCGCTACCCGGCGGACATGTGGATTCTAGTGATGATAGTACTGTTAGCGCCGCGTACCGGGAACTCAGCGAAGAATTGAGTATTGGTGCGGAACGAATTGAAATGATAGGTTCACTGGGGCACTTTCAAACGATTCGGCAAACAGAAATCGAAGCGTTTGTCGGACTCCTGAACGGAACTTTGACAGGACTGCGGTATGACCCCCAGGAAATTTCCGAAGTACTTGAAATCCGGCTTGCTGATCTTATAAAAACCCATCATCGCAATAAGTACCAGGGATATCGACCGGATATTGCAAACTTGTTGTACCCTACAGGGGTGTCCGGAAACAACGGAGATATTGTTATCTGGGGCGTAACCGCCGTGATCGTACATTTTTTTCTAGAGCATTTGCGCCGCCTGTCATTGGAAACGTTCCAATAGTCTCAACGTGTTTTCCATCTTCTTGCAAGGCGGATAACAAGTGAGATGAAAACACTGGTGCTCAATACGCAAAGTAAAACCGGGATCCAGATAATCGGAATGTAAGAATAGGTTAACCCCACATGCATTCCGATTATGCTGAACAATGAAACGGCCAGTGCTAACGAAGCAGCCACAATGCATATCACATTGGAATCATACCAGGGAACCGGTATTTTTCGAAACATCGGGTTGTTGTCTATATGCATGCTTGCTATCTTTATA
>SLIE01000191.1 GCA_007135795.1 Desulfobacterales bacterium | reverse complement strand
CGGCGAAAATCCGCTTTTGGGAGCCAATGATGATCGGTGGGGGATTCGCTTTCCGGATATGACGCGCGTCTATGACAAAAAACTAGTTGAAATCGCTAAAAGCGTCGCAGTTGAAAAAGATATCCGCTTAAAAGAAGGGATTTATGTCGGGATAAAGGGGCCTTGTCTTGAAACAATGGCTGAGACGCGCTTTCTGCGGATGCTCGGTGCCGATGCCGTTGGAATGTCAACTATTCAGGAGGTGATCGCCGCGGTTCACGCGGAAATGGATATTCTTGGATTGTCCACTATTACGAATGTCAATGATCCTGATCGACCTGAGCCTGCCATATTGGAAGATATTATTCGAATGGCGGATAATTCGGCGGATCAGCTTGCCCATCTTTTAACTGCAATCGCGGGAAAAATCGATGCATAGAATCTTGAAACCGGATATTGTGATAATAAATGGAATCGTGGTAACACAGGATTCAGTGGGGGAGGTAATAGAAAACGGTGTTGTTTGCGTATCCGGGGAAAAGATTACTTATGTGGGAAGGCCGGACGATATCGACATTCGAAGTGCCGATCGTGTGATCGATGCCCGGGGGGGGATAGTCATGCCGGGACTTATCAATACGCACACCCATGCCGCCATGAGTTCTTTCAGGGGGCTGGCGGATGACCTGGAGTTAATGGACTGGCTAAACAATTATATATTCCCGGCGGAAACTCAACTCGATTATGATAATGTGTACACCGGGACGATGCTCGCATGTGCTGAAATGATGCTTTCCGGGACCACATGTTTTTGCGATATGTATCTTTTTGAGGATGCTGTGGCGGAGGCCGCTCGTGCAGCGGGAATGCGCGCGGTGGTGGGGGAGGTGCTGTACGACTTTGACTCGCCAAACTATGGAAGCCTTGCAAAGGGTTTTGAATATACCATTGATCTTATTGAAAAATGGCATGCTGATGCCCTGATCAGTGTTGCTGTGGAACCTCACTCACCGTACCTGTGCTCACCGGAATTACTGGAAAAAGCGGCGTTTCTGTCTGAAAAGTATCAAATACCGCTCATTATTCACCTCTCGGAGACAACAGAGGAAAAAAATACTATCATTGAGCGTTACGGTCGCACACCGGTGGCGCATCTTGCGGAAATCGACCTTCTATCCCCGCGCGTGCTGGCTTGTCACTGCGTGGTTGTGGATGATAATGACATTGCATTGTTGAAACAAAGGGGGGCAAACGTATCTCATAATCCGGAGAGCAATATGAAGCTTGCTTCCGGTATCGCACCGGTCCCGGAAATGATTGCCGCCGGCATATGTGTAGGGCTTGGCACGGACGGGCCTGCCAGTAACAATAACCTGGACATGTTCATGGAGATGGACACAGCTGCAAAAATCCACAAAGTAAATTTACTCGATCCTACCGTAATGGACGCTCGCATGGTTCTTAAAATGGCCACACGAGATGCCGCAAGGGCGCTCGGACTGGAAAATGTAACAGGTTCGCTCGAGGTTGGGAAAAAAGGAGATATTATTATCGTGGATACGAAGAAGCCCCATATGACGCCTATGTATGATGTTTTTTCTCATATCGTTTACTCGGCTTCCGGCAGTGATGTGAATACTGTTTTAATTAATGGTCGCCTTGTGGTTGAAAATGGACAGTTGCTGACAATCAATATAAATGAAGTGATGTCCGGTATGCAGGTAATGGCTGACAAGATTCGAAGGATGCATAACTGGCAACTGAATTGAAATGTATTTAATGCAACCATTCATTTAATTTATATTCGTTGCTGCAACCCGGGTTTCCGGCCTTGTGATGGTAATTCAATTGTTTATCTGTTTATCAAATTGACTGATTCCCAAATCCGGATATGTAAATTCTCCCCTAAATACCTTCAAATGAGTTATAGAAATGCTTTTCAGTAAACTTACAGCATTTGACAGAGAGTATGATTATGATAAAAGATACCAATGTGGCGAGTGATTTGGTTTTTGCTGGTGTGAAGAGACATTACGCGTGTTTTTTTCGGTTCCTGGTAGTATCATTTCTGTTTTTATGGATGTTCATTGGCATATCCTGTGCCACTGGGCAGGGAACGACGATTTCATCCATAGCGCATAATGATTATCAGATTGATCAAGCTGATAATCCCGCTAACGGGAATGAACTTGATAACAATGACGGATTCCATGACAGCGACGATTTTAACGACGAGTTCACTGATGACTTTGACGACTTTGATGATTTCGATGACTTTGATGAGTTTGACCGTTATGATATCGATGTTTTCGATCCTTTATCCCGGTATAACCGGGCCATGACCACTTTCAATGATCGGGTTTATTTGTGGGTGCTCGATCCGACCGCAAGGGCATATGCAACGGTTGCCCCGGTTCAGGCCAGGCGATCGATAAACCGGTTTTTCAGGAATCTGGGATATCCGTCCCGCCTGGTCAATAATCTTTTACAATTCAAAGGTGAGGGTGCACTCAAGGAAACAGCTCGTTTTACGGTTAATTCCACCATTGGCATTCTTGGCTTTTTTGATCCGGCAGGCAGCTGGTTGGGAATAGAGCCCCACAAGGAAGATTTCGGCCTAACCTTGGGAAAATATGGCGCCGGCAGTGGTTTTCATATTGTTATACCACTTCTGGGGCCTTCCAACCTGAGGGATGGGGTTGGTCTCATCGTCGATAGTTTCCTGGATCCGGTATTTTACCTGGAAGGTTTTTATATTGCAACAGCCGCAAAGGCCGCTGATGAACTGAATTATGCCTCACTTCATATCGGGGAATATGAACGGATGCGGAAGGAAGCAATTGATCTGTATGTTTTCCTGCGAAACGCATACGAACAGAATCGTGAAATGCAAATAAGGGAATGATTATGAAAAAGCAGATTGCAACAATAATATTGACGTTTTTTATTGCAACCGCAGCTTTTGCCGGTCAGCCGGACAATCGATCGCCGGAAGCGGCGATGGCACTTTTGCAACAAAGCATGGAAGATGTGATTGAAGTGCTCGAGGATCCGGATCTTACTGTCGAGGAGCAGCAGCAGCGGATCGAAGCGATCGTGGATCCCGTATTCAACTATGAGCTTATCGCACGGCTGTCACTGGGACCCCGAAACTGGCCACGGTTGGATTCTCAACAAAGACGAATATTTGTAGAAAGATTTGTCAATCGCCTGAAAGATTCCTATTTTCAAAACATTGCACTGATCGAGGGGGATACTGAAACCAGGATTTCTTATGGTGAGTTGAGGGAGGATAACAACCGGGTTCATATCCCGGTTCGGGCCGGCATGCAGGATGCCTCGGTTGACATGGTGTACAAGTTTCATCTGTCTGAAGACAGGGGATGGCAGGTATATGATGTTGAAGTAAACGGCGTGAGCATTGTGGCAAGTTTTCGTAGTCAGTTCAGCCAGATCCTCGCGGACCACTCGGTTGAAGAGTTGCTTGAGAGACTCAAAACGCTTGAAGCGCCTCCTGTAGAATAATGTTCCGAAACCCCTCGCCTTGGATAGAGAAGTCTCTTTATAAAGAGGCTTCTCTATGCGAAGACGCTATCCTGATGCCCATGATGCGCGGTTATCTCATGTGCCATGGAAGCGTTCCCAATTAACCAGAATATAATAAAATGGAATAATCAGACCTGATGTCAATGCGTATCGAGCCTGTTAAATGGTTTTACAACCGGATATTGTTCAAGCATCCTGTGATTGTGTTGGTATGCTTTTTTTTAGTATTGGGTGCATTGGCCATTAATGCGAGGAATTTTCAAATCGAGGCCTCCGCGGAAACCCTGATTGATCAGACAGATGAAAAATATCTTTATTTTCAAGAAATTATAGACCGATATGGGTTTGAAGATTTTGTATTCATAACTTACACGCCGTATGATGCAGATCTTCTGTCCAGGGAAGTACTTTCAAGCATAGACCAGCTCCGGGATGAAGTGTCTGCGCTTGAAGGGATCGAATCGGTCATGAGTATTCTGGATGTTCCCTTGTTCGAAAGTCCGCCCCGCCCCTTGGCTGAAATGATCAGAGATCTCTGGACGCTGCGTGACCCGGAAATCGACATGGAAATGGCCAGGGAGGAGTTCATCACCAGTCCGCTTTACAGAAATCTCCTGGTCAGTCCGGATTTTGAAACCACCGCAATGCAGATCAACTTCAGACCGGATGAAAAATATGAAGCCCTTTGGGACAGGCAGCAGGAATACAGAGAAATATTAAGACAAAGAAGTCTTACGCCGGAAGAGGAACAGGCGTTTTCCGAAACGGAAAGACAACTCCGCCGGCAAAGAAGTATCATGGAGGAAGAAAGACACCATGATATTCAACAAATACGAGCCCTCATGGTCCGGTATGAAGCGGATGCGGAGTTATTTCTCGGGGGGATCAGTATTATTGCCGATGACCTCATGTCTTTTATCCGATCCGACCTCAGGGTTTTTTCAGGCGCAGTTCTGGCGTTTCTCATCATTGTGTTGGGGATCGTATTCAGGCAGTTCCGCTGGGTGGCGCTCCCCATTTTATGTTGTGCATTTTCCGTAACCGCCATGATGGGGCTGCTTGGCCTTTTCGGCTGGCGGGTCACGATTGTTTCCGCGAACTTCATCGCCCTGCAGTTGATATTTACCATGGCGATTTCCATACACCTGGTGGTTCACTACAGGGAACTTGCCGCTCAAAAACCCGATGCGGGCAACGCTGAAATTACTCGCGAGACCATGCTGGTCATGAAAACGCCCATTTTTTATGCGGGGTTGACGACGATGGCCGGCTTCGGTTCGCTTTGGTTTTCCGAAATTCTGCCGGTCGTAACGTTTGGGTGGATGATGGCAGCCGGTATTTTCACGTCCCTGGTGGTAACGTTTATTTTTTTTCCGGCAGTATCAATGCTTTTTTCTGAAAAAGCACTCGTTTCAGCAAGGGGTTCAAAGCGCCACCGGCTTTCTTTTCCGATTCTGATGTCAAGGGTTACGGCAAAACAGGGTTCCTTGATATTTATTGCAAGTGTTGTGATTCTCGTGGCCAGTATTGCGGGGATTTTGCAACTGAGGGTTGAAAATTCATTTTTGAATTATTTCAAAACATCAACGGATACCTACCAGGGGCTTAAAGTCCTGGACCGGCAGCTCGGCGGCACGACGCCCCTTGATGTCGTCATTCGTTTTGATGACGGCAATGCCCCCCAAGATAATGTGAACGGTGGATTCGATAATGACGGCTGGAATGATGAATTCGATGAATTCGATGATTTTGCCGAATTTGATGAGGATGCGGAGCAATACTGGTTTACCGAGCATCGACTTGCCCGAATAGAGGCGGTTCACGACTATCTGGATGAGATTGAGTACACCGGGAAAGTGATGTCTCTTGCGGTATTGAATAAAATGGCACGGCGGGTTACCGGTGCGGAACTCGATACATTCCAGATCAACCTGGTGTTCAATCAATTTCCCGAGGAATACAGGGAATTGCTGGTCGGACCGTTTGTTTCGATCGAGCATAATGAAACCCGTATCAATCTCCGGGTAATCGATTCCAGCGAAGGTTTGCGCAGAAATGAACTGTTAAATCAAATCCGTAACGATCTTAACGAAATACATGGATTCAGCCCGGAAAACGTGACGCTGACCGGAATGATGGTTTTGTACAACGCCGTCTTGCAGCAGCTTTTTTCATCCCAGATCATGACGATCGGGGTGGTCCTGGCGGCGCTTCTGGGTATGTTCCTCATTCTCTTTCGTTCGGTAAAGATCGCACTTATCGCGCTTGTTCCGAACATTCTCTCAATTGCCGTGGTATTGGGAATGCTCGGTTGGCTGGATATCCCGCTGGACATAATGACGATTACGATTGCATCGGTCAGTATCGGCATCGCGGTGGATGATACCATTCATTATATTTATCGTTTTATGAAGGAATTTGCTGAAAACGGGAACTATATTGAAACCATGTACCGTTGTCATGGCACTATTGGTTATGCACTCTATTATACGAGTATTACAATTACGGCGGGATTTGCCATTTTGACATTGTCCAATTTTATCCCAACGATTATCTTTGGACTCTTTTCCGGAATAGCCATGTTGATTGCCTTGCTTGGTGCATTGACGCTCTTGCCGCGATTGATCATTCTGGTTAAGCCGTTCGGTCCGGAGCGGGCCTAACAGGCTGTAATGCATTTTTAACCCTACTATTAACTTAGCCATCAGTTCGCTTGTGCCCGTGTATGGCAGTAAAGGGCGTGTTGCATCCGCTCTGATAATAATCTCACAAAAAATTGAAAAATTATGCCTGTTTCTAAAAACGTAACCCAACGACCCGGCCCCGGGCAACGGATTTTGTTGTTTCGAGGCGATGTCATCGGTTTTCGGTTGTTTCTCGCAACACCGGAGCCCGGTACTGCCTGGCTTCGTACCAATATTGGTGCAGCCGGAATGACTCGGAAAGAGATCATCGCTGAAGTGGATGAGAACGAATCCCCGATGCATCATGATTGGTTCGATATTCCAATGGTGACGGGTGAAGATGGTGGCTTCGAATTGGTCCTGCCGCTTTGCGAGATCGGGCATTTCGAGGCCAAAGCCTATTTTTTACCGGATTCAGGCGGACTACCCGTTTGGCCGGAGGGTGATAACACGCATATTAATGTCGAACCCGCTGAATCCGTTTGTGCAAATACCGTTTACAATGCATTTGTCCGGCAGTTCGGGCCTAATAAACACGAGAGGAAAAAACCACCGGTCGATATCGACTTTAAAAAATTCGATGCAGAAGGATACACCCTGATCCCCCCGTCAGGAACATTTCGCAGCCTCATCAAGGAACTGGATTTTATCATCGATGAACTGGGATGCCGCTATATCCAGTTACTCCCCATCAATCCGACGCCCACCACTTACGGACGGATGGGACGTTTTGGCAGTCCTTATGCGTCCCAGAGCTTCAGGCTGGTGGATACCGCATTGGCGGAGTTTGACATGAAAGCAACCCCGATGGATCAATTCATCGAACTGGTTGATGCCGTTCATAGTCGGCATGCCCGGGTGATCCTGGATATCGCGATTAACCACACGGGATGGGGGGCGAGACTTCATGAGATGCACTCCAGTTGGTTGAAACGGGATGATGAGGGAACAATTGAAGTCCCTGGTGCATGGGGAGTACTTTGGGAGGATTTAACCAAACTCGATTATTCCAAAAAAGCATTGTGGCGGTTCATGGCCATGGTCTTTCTGACCTGGTGTCGCAGGGGCGTCGATGGTTTCAGGTGTGATGCCGGCTACATGATACCAAAACGGGCCTGGCGATATATTGTGGCGCGGGTTCGGGAAGAATACCCGGATACGATATTTTTTCTGGAAGGGCTTGGCGGCAAGATCAGCGTTACCCGGGATCTCTTGAACACGGCCAACTTAAACTGGTTCTATTCCGAATTGTTCCAGAATTACGATCGGGGACAGATTCATCATTACCTGCCCGAGGCCAATGACATATCCGGCTCAGACGGACTGAAGATCAATTTTGCCGAAACCCATGACAATACCCGGTTGGCAGCGGTATCCACGACGTATGCCCGCATGCGTACCGCTCTGTGCGCCATGTTTTCCAACCATGGGGGGTTTGCCTTTGCCAACGGGGTGGAATGGTTTGCAACGGAAAAGATAAACGTCCATGATGCCAATCCATTGAACTGGGGCGCAAAAAACAACCAGGTAAACCATATCCGCAGGCTCAACACGATACTGAAAACCCATCCGGCATTCTTCGATCATGTGGAAACCCGCTTCATCGAAAGGGGTGAGGGGAATTTCCTGGCGATGCTTCGTGCGCCTGCTGCTTTGAACAAGCGTCTTCTGATCCTGGTCAACCTGGATTGCAGCAATCCCGTGATCGCCTGCTGGAATGCCGATTTCCCGCCACTTGGAAATGATGTTCTCTTTGATCTGATTTCCATGCAACAATTTGTAATTGAAAGGCAATCGTCTTGCAACGCGATTGGACTCAAAGCCGGGCAGGTGCTTTGCCTTTCGTGTGAAAAACAGGATATGGAAGTGATCGAAGCAGCAGAAACCAAAAGACCGCGAGAGCCGGAGCGTATTGCCATGCAACGGTTGCGAAGCAAGGTACTCGATGTTTACAGAAACTTTTACGGTATCATGCACATGGCAGGGTTTGATGCGGATGCCGAAGCCAGTCGCCTCAGGGCCGATCCGGTGGAATTCTGCCGTGGGCACAATAGCAATGGCGGTCCGCCGGGTGTCATCAATTGGCGATACCCGGAGGATTTGAAACGACAGGTCATGATTCCGCCCGCTCACTTTCTCATGATATCCGCGCCTGATTACTTTGAAGCCCGCATTATGGAAAACGATCGGGTCATCACTATTGAAAAGGGTCTGGAAAAAGATGACGGTATGTATTTTGTTCTTGTTTCACCGATGGAAGAAAGTCGATTTCACAGGCATTGTTCTCTCCGGTTGACCATATATAATGGAAGTTCGGCAAAAGAAACCGGGTATGTGCATGAAGATGCATATCTGCTTTATCCGCAGCACGCAGAAGCGGATGGTTTGGATACTGTTTTTGACAGAAATGCCACTTTGAGTGCCCCGCGCATGCTCCTGGCCGCTAACGGAATTGGCGGACTGAGCCGTGCGTCTTCATGGTGGGGGTACCTCGAATCCAAGTATGATGCATTGTTGGCGGCTAACCTGAACCCGGAGGTTCCTGACAATCGGTGGATCATGTTTACCCGTTGCAGGGGTTGGGTGGTTTATCAGGATTATTCCCAACCGATCCATGAGCATTGCATAAGAGAGGTTTCATGGGAAGATGACAACGGGGTTATGAAGTGGCTTTACCAGGTGCCGACCGGGCTTGGGCTGCATGTGCTGTTGAGTGTGGCAGTTGAAATGATACCGTTGGAAAACAGGGTTCGGATTTATTTTCACCGTCATCTAAATAAGGACAAGGAGCAACTCCGGGATGATTTGGCATTGAGTCTCATCTTGCGTCCTGATATAGAAAATCGCAGTTTCCATGAAATCACAAAGGCGTATGCCGGCCCGGAGGATACCTTTCCAAGAGCCGTTTATCCCAGGGATCAGGGGTTTACCTTTTCACCGGAAGAAAACAGGCACCTGGATATCGACATGAAGGATGCGGTCTTTGTATGGGAACCGGAATGGACATACATGGTACACCGGCCCCTCGAGGCGACAAGAGGCATGGACCCCGATTCGGATCTCTTCAGTCCGGGCTATTTCAAGGGGTATCTCAAGGGCGGGGAAACATTGGTGTTGGAGGCCGAAGTGAAACGCCGACCGGGAGATAAAACGGTTTTGCCGCTGCTTCCGGTAGAAGCGTTATTTACCAAAACGGATACCGGGTCGATTTCCCTCCGGGACGCCATGCTGCGGTCGATGGATTGTTTTGTGGTCGATCGGCAGCAACTCAAATCGGTCATCGCCGGATACCCCTGGTTTTTAGACTGGGGAAGGGATACCCTCATATTTTGCCGGGGGCTCATTGCCGCGGGAAAGACGGATACGGTCCTTGGGATCGTTAAACTCTTTGGACAGTTTGAAGAAAACGGCACGCTTCCGAACATGATTTGCGGCAATGACGCCCGCAACCGGGATACTTCGGATGCACCGTTATGGTTTATGGTCGCATGTCGGGATCTTGTTCGGTATACGGGGTCGGAAGATTTTCTGGATACGCCTTGTGGAAACAGAACCCTCCGGGAAATCCTGTTTTCCATTGTGTCCGGGTATGCGGAAGGGACACCCAATGGGGTTAAAATGGACCCGGATACCGGGCTTGTGTTTTCACCATCGCATTTCACCTGGATGGACACGAATTTTCCCGCATCAACGCCGAGGCAGGGTTACCCGATAGAAATTCAAGCACTGTGGTATGCGTCTCTCGTGTTTCTATCTGAAATCAAGGTGCCTGACGGATTTGTCTTTAGGGATCGTATTGTGCTGAAAGATTTGGTAGACCGCGTTTCTGCTGCGGTTGAAAAGTTTTTTTATCATACTGATAAAGGATTTTTGTCGGATTGTCTTCATTGCGACCCGGGTTGTATGCCCATGGATGCACACCCGGACGATGCGTTGCGTCCCAATCAGTTGTTTGCCATTACAATGGGAATGACAAGTGATCGAAAGATATGCGAGAACATTCTTGCCGCCTGCAGTGAACTGCTTGTACCAGGCAGTATTCGCAGTCTGGCGGACCGGGAAGTTGAATACCCGCTCTATATTCGACACAATGATGAAGTTTCAGGCAATCCCTATCAGCCTTACAAAGGCCGATACCAGGGGGATGAGGACAGTTCCAGGAAGCCGGCATATCATAATGGTACCGCCTGGACCTGGGTTTTCCCTTCTTTTTGTGAAGCATGGGGCATGGTCTATGGTCGCAAAGGGCATCAGGCCGCACTTTCATGGCTTAGCAGCGCCACTTTGCTGATCAATGAAGGATGTCTTGGCCATATGCCGGAAATTACCGATGGTGATTATCCGCACATGCAGCGTGGGTGCGACGCCCAGGCCTGGAGTGCAAGCGAATTGTTTCGTGTTTGGCGCATGCTTTCGGGATAATGAGCGGTGAGTGTAAACGAGCTGTCTTTCGGGGACGCGAATTGAACCCATGTCCGATCGAATATATGAATAATTCGTGACTCCCGAACTGTTTTCAAAGATGATATTCAACCTCGAAAAAGTTGGATAAGTTTGAGATTGAAACTGATCCGGAAAAACTAACTCTTTTCTGGATGGACACTTCCTGATATTTGATCTAAATCCAATCAGCTATTCCATCATCACGGTGGGAATCTCTGATGGTGTGCGTCAAAATTGCATTGGCGATGCTTTGTTATGGGCATTATTATATAAACAGCGCGCGACCGAAAAGCTTTGTTTCGTATTGATCTCTTCCGGTTCAGGTTCAATCTCCAATTCATAAATACATAATGTATTTCATAATTGATTTTGTTTGCCCGGATGATCGAAGGTGATTCGGTTGATCCTAAAACCAATAAATAAGAGAAATTCATGAGTAAGATAAAAACGTACCAGGTTTTTCCGAAGGTCCCTGCGAGCCTAACTTTTCTTGAAACGTTGATGCGCAACTTATGGTGGTGCTGGCGGCTTGACGCAATTGAACTGTTCAGGCGGATCGATCCCCGCATGTGGGAGCGTTCCGGGCGTAATCCCATTGTGTTTTCCACATTGATATCTCAGGATCGAATGGAGGCGATTGCACAAGACGAGGGATTCCTTGCCCATCTCGAGCGGGTAAAAAAACAATTCGAAGAAGAGATTCAATCCCCGATTGATTATTCGGAGACGCCTTACCAGAAGGGAGGCGCGGTTGCCTATTTTTCCATGGAATATGGTATCCATGAAAGCGTTCCGTTGGTCTCCGGTGGGCTAGGTGTATTGTCCGGGGATCACCTGAAAGCCACTTCGGATGTGGGAATTCCCATGGTTGGAATCGGACTGCTCTACAGAAAGGGGTATTTTCACCAGTACCTGGATCACGAAGGATGGCAGCAGGAAGAATACCCGGAAACCGATATCTACCACCTCCCGGTAAGGCGGGGCAGGGATGCATCGGGGAACGAGATGCGGATTTCCGTGTCGGGGCCGCAGGGCGAAATCTATGCACAGGTATGGGTAATCAGGGTGGGGCGGATTGCTTTGTATCTGATGGATACCAATGTGCCGGAGAACTCGTCTGAGAAAAGGGAATTGACTTCCCGTTTGTATGCGGGTGAATCGGAAACACGTCTTGCCCAGGAAATTCTGCTTGGAATCGGCGGGATGCGTGTGCTGGAAGCCATGAATCTGGTCCCGGCGGTGATTCATTTGAATGAGGGACATTGTACTTTTGCCCTCATCGAGCGGCTGGCCCAGCTAATGGAAAGTCATCAACTCGATTATAAAACAGCCCTGGAAATTCTCTCGCGAACTTCGGTCTTTACAACTCATACCCCGGTGCCGGCAGGGCATGACGAGTTTACAGTGGATGAGGTAACACCATATCTCCAGTCGTTTGTCGCTCGCCTTGGAATGGACATGGAAACGCTTGTCGCCATGGGACAGATGGAAAACAAATACAACCCGCATGGTAAATTTTCAATGGCGGTTCTCGGGCTTATGTTTTCACAATTCTGCAACGGGGTAAGCCGGCTCCATGGAAAAGTGGCCAGGGATATGTGGGCTTTTGCATGGCCGACCCGGCCGGTTGCGGAGGTCCCGATTTCTCATGTTACCAACGGTATTCACATCTCTTCCTGGATATGTATTGAAAACAATCTTCTGTTTGAAAGATACCTGGGGCCGGAGTGGTATCGCAATATCAACATTGATGAAGAGATGGCAAGCCGCATCGATCAGATATATGATGAAGAATTGTGGCGAGCCCGCGAAATGAGCAGATCCAGGTTGGTTCGACACTGCAGAGCTTTGATGGTCAAGCAGTACGGCCGGAGAAATGCGCCGAAGGCCATAATGAAGGATGCCGAAACCGTTCTTGATCCGGAAGTGCTTACAATCGGATTTGCCAGGCGGTTCGCTACGTACAAGCGGGCTTACCTCTTATTTATGGACAGGGAGCGCCTCGAAGCGCTTCTGACTTCGACTAAGCACCCGATTCAGATTGTGTTTGCCGGAAAAGCGCATCCCAGGGACAATGAGGGGAAAGAGCTGATCAAGCAGGTGGTCCAATTTGCCAAGCGTCAAGAGGTGCGTCACAGGATTATTTTTCTCGAGGATTATGACATCAATATTGGAAGACATCTGGTTCAAGGGGTCGATGTATGGCTCAACACCCCTCGTCGTCCCTATGAGGCCTGCGGTACATCGGGGATCAAGGCTGCGGTCAATGGCGTGCTCAATCTGAGCATACTGGATGGCTGGTGGGATGAAGGATACTCCGAGGACCGGGGGTGGCGCATCGGGAACGGGGAACAATATGAAGACTGGTCCTATCAGGATGCCGTGGAAAGCCGGGCGTTGTACAATATTCTTGAAAATGACGTTATACCCACCTTTTATGAAAGAAAAACCGGGGATACACCGGAGCGATGGGTGGCGATGATGAAAAATTCCATGAAGATGGCGCTTACCGACTTTTCCGCGCATTTGATGGTTCAGAACTATGAGCAGAAATTTTATATTCCCGCAGCAAGAAATTACTATAACCTTGTTGCCGATAATGCAACGGTTGCGAAACAGCTTTATAAACAGCGTCTTCGCTTGCAACAGGCATGGCCTGGCGTGAGAATCCATCCGCCGGAAAGCAAGCTTAATGTGCCGTTTCGGGTAGGTGAAACTTTTTCCGTCTCTGCCCGGGCAATG
>SLIE01000106.1 GCA_007135795.1 Desulfobacterales bacterium | reverse complement strand
TCCATACACAACCTGATTAAATATATATTCGGGAAAGCCCTCCCGGTCAAGGAAAAAGAATGCCGAACCTGCGGGGATAAAACCAAATTTTTTCAAATTACGCCAGCAAAACCAGGAAGCATTCATCTTCCGCCAGGCTATGGCATTTTACTATGCTTATGCAAAAGCAGGGCCACTCATTACATCCGAACACATAAATCATCGGTTGCCACTGGATAAGCGGGTTAACAATAAATCTCCCTCCTGGCGCCGCTTCATGAGGATAGAAAAGTCTTTCGCCAAACAAGAGTGTAAACCATGAGTATACAACTGTAATCATTCCCGGGACACTTTCCATGCTTACAAGCTATCTTAAAATAATCTAACACCCTCTGGCGGTGTTGTGAGGCTCTCAAAATGCTCACATATACGTATATGCGCCGCTTTTTCATCGCCTCACGCCTTGCCAGCAGGCGTGATCTTTTTTTTAGATAGCTTGTAATATAGTCCCATAAACAACCATTTGCTTCGCAACACATCGGCATTTAATGGCACTCCGGCATTACAGAGGAATGGAGACTGGTAATCAGCCACTCACTGCCGTTCCAACGATATGTGAAGGTATAGCGGGCACTGACCTTTTCACCGGTAGTGGCAAATGTTAACGTGTAAAGACCGACATCGACGGCAACATTATGTCCGATTTCAATATGACGCAGATCGACCTTCCCAGACGGCCCTTTCTTAAGAAAATGATAAAAATACGATTCCTTATCTTTTGGCGTCAAACAAGGCTTATTTGAATATGTGGGCAACAAAATGGCATCGACGGTAAAATTTTCCACAACCTTACGAGGATCGCCGGTCTGGAGCGACTGATTCCAACGATCGAAGAGCGCTGCAATCTCCTGTTCACTGGTTTTCTTACAATGTTCTGTTTCATGGCAGTTCAGATTTGTTTTTAAAGTCATATAAAAAACACCCTTTCTCAATTGGTGAAAAAAAGATTTCAAAATCTCTGAAAGACTTATCATGGGACATTCTTTAATCAAAATCAAAGGGAATTAAAAATCTTTTGTTGAAAGTGATCAGCGCAAATAGTGGCATGCATGTTGCTTATCTATTGTGCAAGACCTTAAATGCCCAAAAAAAGGAGGATGCTCATGGCGATCAATTTCCGTATTCAGCGCCGCAGACAAAACGGCAATCTGCATCTTAACCTTGTCGGTGATTTTGACGGCAGTTCCGCAATGGAACTGCTCGAAGAGTTAAAAAAACATGCTGATAAACCCACCAAAATATATGTGCACACCTGTTCTATTTCTACAATGGCGCCCTTTGGAGAGGAAGTGTTTAAAAAACGGTTCCGCTTTTCGAACAAAGCACCGGAAGCTCTCGAATTTACAGGTAAGCACCGACATCTTAAGGATTTGGAAGCATGTATCTGACAGGCACTCACGCCAACATCCATTTTACTAAAAGCCATATAAAATGAACCGAATTCTTATACTGGACAATCAGATCTATCGACGGGAAAAACTTGCAAAATATCTTTCACACGCAGGCTTTACTGTTTCTGGATCGGACGGTTCCGAATGCCCGGATAAAACTGCCTTATCAGGTATGGATCTGGTAGTTCTCAATTTTCACCCTGACGTCGATCGTACATGGGAGATGTATTTCTGGTTCAGACAACAGCATCCCTATTTTCCGGTGATTGTTTATGCGGAAGAAAGTTTTCAGGCATTCAGAAGCCTGAAGCAGGTTATCACAACAGTATTAAACGCTGACATGGGAAGCGTTTGCAAGGATGAATGCCCGTGCATGATACCTTCCCGAAACAAGTAGAAATTGTTTCGGACCTATAGCGCTTTCCCAAATGCGGCGTGAAATAACCAGATAACATCATCGGATCAATTAATGGTTTAACTCATGAATGAAACCATACATGGTGGCAATTGAATTGAAATACCCGATGAACACGCTTCTTTCAGGGTTCATTTTTGACAAGCGCGACCACGAATTGCTTTCGATTGTAAACGAAATTCTCGCTGGGGACAAGTCCGTCCTTCATGACCAGAGACGTTTTTTCCACCAATTTCATCCGCGCGGCATTAAAGAGATGTCCGAATCCAGAGGATTACGGATTGCGCATGCCGTCATCCATCTTCTTGAGTCCCTGGAAAAAGGACAGGTAGATCATCGCATATGCGCACTCCGGGCTCTTCGTGACGAAGTATTGTGCGGCACTGGTCAGAACCTGCAGATGAATACCGCCCGCGTGCTCATTGAAATCATGAAGGACCTGGTTCGCGCGGCAGACAGGTACGAGCGACAATTGGAACTCGCCCATGATTTTCGCATGGCGGCACTAGGCAAACCCAGGGTGGTTCGCAACTATCTAAAAAAATATCGGCTTTTGGAAATGCCGGAAACATGGAACCAACTTGCATTTGATGATCATGTCCATGATGCCAATACCAAGGGTCGCAAATCAGCCACCCACCTGATCATGGATGCCTGGATAAAGGGTATCCGACGATTGCGGGTAATATACTATAACTTCATACGCCCGGAAACGGTCGAAGAGCTTATGGAAGCCGCCGCCATCATGAACATCGAGATTCGCATCGGCATCGAGTTTCCGGTTTTGTTTCACAGTGGGTTCGCACATCTCATCTGGGTTCCCCGCGGGTTTGCCGATGCAGATGATTTTATACGATTCTTATCGGACGACACGGTTGACGCGCTTATGAACGATGGCAGCGAGATTTCGGATCATCAACGAAATACGGTTATTGAGGCACTTGAAACGTTCAACAAGATCGATCGACCACTCATTGCCAAAAAATTGGATATCGATTTCCCGCAACTCGAAGTCACCGATTTTCTTGCCAGCGTCGGCCTCGGGCAGGCATCCCTGCTTCACCTGGCAAAATTCATTCACCGGGAACTACTGCCGCTCATGCAATTAAAAGTTGAACAATTGCGCCGTGACTACGACAATGCTGACCCGGAGGAAAAAGATCACATTTTAGCCCGGGTAAGAAAAATGGATTCGTTGGACATGGATTTTATCCATGATTTTTATCTGAAACCAACCTCCAGAAACCAAGCCCCTGAAGAACTTCCACCCCTGATGACGATTTCAGCGCCGGAGTTGATTGAAAGGCTGGACCAGCTCCGGTCGGGCTACAGGATCACCCTGAACCTGACCCGAATGAAAGCAGAAGATGTCCTTGAACTTTTATACGACTGCAAAGGACGTATCACGCGACTGGAAATCTTCAATCTCAAAGACCACGCCGACGGAATCACAGGGCACATTCCAGCGATTCATGAACTGCAACAGTGTATCAACAGCGGGAATGTTATCAAATTAAAACGGATCATCACGGATATTATCCAACGACTGCAAAACGACAATGATCCGGCCATAAAATCTCGCGTCCATCACATAAAAAGAATTCTTGCGGATATCGAATCACTGAAAAACATGTACAAGAACAAAATGATAAAAGGGCGTATCGGCAGTGATTCAACAGGATATTCGCCCAGGCTTTACGGCATGGGGCTTGCGG
>SLIE01000347.1 GCA_007135795.1 Desulfobacterales bacterium | reverse complement strand
TCCCTGATCAACCGTGAGTGCTTGGGACAGATCTAAGACTCGTTTCGCGCATCCTGGAAACTCGCCCTATCGGGCTCAGACAGTCCAGGATACTTTGCTTCACTCGTCTTGATCTGTCCTCCAAGCCCTCCCGATGTTGCTCAGGGAACTTATCTCCCATATTCGGAAATCAGTCAATTTTGATAAATTCTTATAAGTTCAAAACCAAGGTTTACGAAATTCCGAAAAGTGCTTGATTGCGTAACACAGATGTTAGATTTTTACGAGTGCATCAAAGCTAATATCGATAATACCGGTTACCCTCTGACCATACAAAATGATCAATTTCAACCGGGTGGTGGCGGGTATTGCCCGTGGCAACAATTGCAGGAGGTTGCGTATAGCTCTTGGCGAAGCGTAGATAAGCGGCCTGTGGTTTTGCCTTTTATTACAGGGCCATCAAAGCCAGCCATAGAAATATAAGCGTTCTTATGCTATAAATTGCCCTTGTGATGGCGTTGTAAAAAGTCGTCAACCGTGATGATGATAAAGATAGTTTTGGTAAAGGTTTTGTCCAGGAAAATATATGAAACAGATTCATGCTACAGAACGCGAACAATTTGTAAAATTATTTCGGGAGCAAGCCATAGATCAGCTTGAAGAAAGACTGGTGGTGCTCGATGCCTTTCTCTTAACCGAGGAACATGTTACGTGTGACGATCTTGCCACATATCTCCGTGATCAGGGGTATGATTTTACCGGTCCGTTCATTTCCGAAACACTTGAGTTGATGAGCCACTTTGGCTTTGCCCAGAAGAACCGTTTCCAAAACGGGACGCAGCATTATGAGCACAGGCACCTGGGACAACATCATGATCACATGATATGTACCAAATGCGGTGGTATCGTTGAATTCGAAAATCGGCAACTCGAGGAATTACAACAACGAATCGCCCGTGATTATGGCTTTTACATGCTGCAGCACCAGATGGAAATTTACGGCATATGTGCGCCCTGCCAGGCTGAAAGAGCCAGGAGCATGCCGCTTGTTCTTGCAAAACAAGGCGAGCTCCTGGTTATCAAAAAACTCATCGGGGGGAATTCCGCCAGGCTCCGCCTGATGAGCATGGGGTTGAGAGTCGGGGATCAAATCGAAATTCTCACCAATGCCGGAAAAGGGCAAATGGTCGTGGTGGCGGAAAATCAGCGCTATGTTTTGGGGAGAGGACTCGCACAGAAAATTATTGTAGAACAGATGATACCTTGAACAAAAGAAAAGGATCATCCCGAATAGATACTCTATAACGTCCCTACGGTCACATTTGAGCATGACGCTGATATTTGCGAAAAAGAAGGTTTCGTTCAGGCATCAAATACCCGGGAATACATAACCCGCATAAGTTTTCCAAGTTGACCCGATATGAATTTTGAGGTATATCTCTTAATCGGACATAATTCTGCTGTCCTACAAATGTTAACGGACCCCGATAATAACCAATCATGCAGGGTTCCCATGAGGCAGATTTTTTCAGCTCACGTTTCCGTCCCAGTGAACCCGATACAGGATTTAATATGACAAAATATAAGATTACCTTTCTTCCTCACGAAAAACAGATCACCGTCGACGAAGACACACGGCTTATTCGTGCGGCAATGGACAGCGGTGTTCATATCAATGCTTCTTGCGGCGGGGAAGGGGTATGCGGAAAATGCCGGGTCATTATTGAATCGGGAGAAGTGGAAGCAGGGGTCTCGGAGATGCTCTCCCCGGAGGATAAGGAAAGCGGGTATCGCCTGGCATGTCTTGCCAGGGTAAAGAGTGATCTCACTGTAAGGATTCCCACTGATTCATTTATCGATGCGCGTTCGCTCAATTTGCAGGCAACGCCTCGCAAAACAGCAAAGATAAGAGAACTCAACCTCGATGACCTGAAAGAGAAGGGTCTTTTCGTTCCACCGATGGAAAAGATCTATATGGCGCTTCCGCCTCCCAGTGATGCGGATAACATCGCGGATGTGAGTCGCATGGTCGATTTTTTAAGAAAAAATCATGATGAGCACCGGCTTGAATTTGATCTGTCCGTCATTCGGAAAGTACCCGAAGTGTTGCGTCAGGATGATTTCAAGGCAACCGTCACAATCGCCAGGCCTGTCCGGGAAGACGGGAAGAACCGGATCATCAATATTCAGCCGGGAGATACATCCGACAGAAATTTCGCAATTGCAATTGATATCGGCACCACGACAGTATACGGCGAGATGATTGATCTCAAAGCCGGCAGCGTGCTGGCCCGGTATGGCGATTTCAACAGCCAGATCAGTTATGGCGAGGATGTTATCAGCCGTATTGTTTATTCTGAAAAAGAAGGCGGCCTTGAAAAGTTAAATGAGCGGGTTGTTTCTACAATCAACACAGTTATCGGAAAGATCCTTAAAAAATCGAAAGTCGATCCGGGTGATATCTCCACCATTACCTTTGCCGGCAATACCACCATGACTCAACTTTTTTTGAAGGTCAATGCGCGCTATCTTCGCAGATCCCCTTATGTTCCTGCGTCGATCATCTATCCACCGTTTAAAGCCTCAGAAATTGGTATTGAAGTCGAAAACCACGTTACCGCACTGGTCTACCCTCAGGTTTCCAGCTATGTCGGTGGTGATATTGTTTCCGGTATCATGGGTTCCGGCATGTTTAACGATGAAGAAATAACGCTTTATATCGATATCGGAACCAATGCAGAGGTTGTTATCGGAAATAAGGAATGGATGGTATGTGCCGCCTGTTCCGCGGGACCGGCCTTTGAGGGGGGCGGGATCAAACTGGGTATGCGTGCCACGGAGGGTGCCATCGAGGATTTTTCCATAGACCCGGTGACGCTCGAGCCCATGAATGTGACGATCGGTAATGTTCGTCCCAAGGGGATTTGCGGCAGTGGTTTGATAACCATCGTTGCCACGTTGTTCGAACTGGGCATACTGGATAACCGGGGAAAATTCAACCGGGAACTGGAGACGCCGCGGATCCGCGAAATGGATAATGTGTATGAATATGTGCTTGCCTGGAAGGATGTATCGGGGACGGACCGGGATGTCGCTTTAAATGAAATCGATATAGACAATCTGATCCGGGCAAAAGGGGCCATATACAGTGGGTGCATGACATTGCTCGAGGAAGTCGGTCTTTCGATCGGTGATCTTGGCCGAATCATCATTGCGGGTGGTTTCGGCAGTTATGTGGACCTTGAAAAAGCAATGACGATCGGACTTCTCCCGGAAACAGACCCCGAAAAAGTGATCTTTGTGGGAAACGGCTCCCTGATGGGGGCCCGCATGAGCGCTCTGACCAATAGAATCCGCAAAGACGTGACCAGCACCGTCAAGCGAATAACCAATTTTGAACTCTCTGAAACCCAGTCCTTTATGGATAATTACATTGCGGCGCTTTTCCTTCCGCATACGGATATGAATCTTTTTCCGAAAATAAAAGCCAGAATGGACGAACGACGCAAATACGCGTCCAATCAGCCGCATGGTGAAGTTTGAGATCTAAAAAATTTATGATCGATCTATAATTATTGACAAATCTTTTATTTT
>SLIE01000094.1 GCA_007135795.1 Desulfobacterales bacterium | reverse complement strand
TATGCAACAAGACTGCCGGCAGCGGAACCCCGCCCCGGGCCTACCGGTATCTTGCGTTTTTTAGCATACTAGATAAAGTCGGCCACAATCAAAAAATAACCGGGAAATCCCATTGAATTGATCACGCCAATTTCATAGTCAATTCTTTGTTTGTAAACTTCCTCATCGATATCCGGGGTTTTTTCTTTCAACTTCTTCATCCTCGCCTCAAACCCCAGCCTTGCTTTTCTTTCAAACAGATCCGCCTCGGACTCATCCGAATCCAGGTTGAACTTTGGGAAGTGATGGGTATCGAGGTCGAATGAAACATTGCATCGATTTGCAATTTCAACCGTGTTTTCAACAGCTCCGGAGAAGCCTGCAAACGCGTTTTGCATTTCCTGGGCGGATTTGAAATAAAGTTCTCCTTCACCAAATTTCAGCCGACTGTCATCTTTCAGGGTTTTTCCGGTCTGAATGCACATGAGCACTTCGTGAGCGCGCGTGTCGCCTGAATCCAAATAATGACAATCGTTAGTGGCAACCATCGGGATGGAAAGACGCCGACTCATCTCCAGCAATGCTGTGTTGACCTTTTTTTGCTCTTCCATTTTATTTTCCTGGACTTCCAGGAAAAAATTGCCTTCCCCGAAAAGATCCAGGTAAAACCTTGCAGCTTCGTCCGCTGCCTCTATTTTATCGCTGCGGATCAGCTTTGGAATTTCACCTTGAAGGCAGGCGGAAAGGGCAATCAGTCCTTTGTGACATTCGGCAAGCAGGTTTTTATCGATCCGCGGTTTATGATAAAACCCTTCAATGCTGGCACAACTCGCCAGACGGCACAAATTTCTATACCCTTCCATGTTCTCGGCAAGGAGCACCAGGTGAGCCATGCCCCGATCCTCCGTGGTTTTGTCATGGCGACTCCGGGGCGCAACATAGCATTCGCATCCAATGATCGGTTTGATACCGGCCTTTTCAGCCTGCAGATAAAAATCCATTACGCCAAACATGGTACCGTGATCAGTTAATGCGACAGCCGTCATGTTGTATTGCTTTACACGGGACATTAAATCATTGATGCGGATTGCACCGTCCAAAAGGGAATACTCGGTATGCACGTGCAGATGAACAAAACGCCCAGGTGTATCAGTCATAAAAAAACCCTTGCAGTTGAACCTTGTTGATGCGTTAATTAAATAGTACCTGAACGAAAACCGGCTATTTCGCCAATCTCTGCGTCCGGCTCAAATTTTAATCCTCAAAATACGCCAGTATTCCTGCGGCTAAAATTCGCCGTCCTTGACCTTGACGAAAAATCCTGGTTTTCGCTCGGGCACTAAATATGAAAGTTTGAACTTCAGACAGATCCAAAATGGATGAAGGCGCTCAACCGGGCATTTAAAAATAGATGCGACACGCCGGGAAAAAACGCATGTCGCATCTATTATATATTATCAGCAACACACGTCGCCTCATGGATTCAGAAAATTTATTGCGATTTATTTTTAACTCATCCGTTCATTTATGCAATTCCATAAAATATCAGTCAAGACTGTAATTCGGCGCCTCTTTCGTGATAATTACATCATGCGCATGACTCTCCCGAAGGCCGGCCGGGCTGATTTTAATAAATCGGGCATTGTTTCGAAGTTCTTCGATAGAATTGCAGCCGACATACCCCATTCCGGATTTCAATCCCCCAATGAGCTGATAGACATTTTCACCAATGGTCCCCCGGTAAGGCACCCTGCCGACGATTCCTTCAGGAACGAGTTTGTCCGCTTCCACTTCTTCTCCCTGGTAATACCGGTCCCTGCTCCCTTCCTGCATGGCTTCGACAGAGCCCATTCCCCGATAAGACTTATAGCTCCTTCCCTGGTAAATAATTTTTTCACCCGGGCTTTCTTCGGTTCCAGCAAATAAACCGCCTATCATTACGGAATGGGCCCCCGCCCCGATCGCTTTTGTAAGATCCCCCGAATACTTGATTCCCCCATCGGCAATAAGCGGCACCCCTGTTTTTTCGGAGACAGGTTTGCAATTCATGATGGCGCTCAACTGGGGAACCCCGATACCGGCGATAATCCGGGTCGTACAGATCGATCCGGGTCCAATGCCGATTTTGATACCGTCAGTCCCGGCTTTGACCAACGCTTCAGCGCCTTCAGAGGTACCCACATTTCCTGCAATCACCTCTGTATCCGGAAATAGGTGTTTCAATTTCTGCACAGCCCTGAGAACATTTGCGGAATGCCCGTGGGAAGTGTCAATGAGGAGAATATCCACATCACAATTCACCAATGCTTGGGCCCGTAGTTCCATATCCTCTCCCACCCCGATTGCACCACCGACCCTTAAACGCCCGAGGCTGTCTTTACAGGAATGAGGATATTTTTTTATTTTTTCAATATCCTTTATGGTAATCATTCCGGTGAGTCGCCCTTCGGCATTTACGACCAAAAGCTTTTCTATCCGATGCTCATGCAGAAGTTTCTTGGAATCCTCAAGACTGATCCCCTCCCGGACGGTGACCAGGTTTTGGCTGGTCATCACTTCTTTAACCGTTTTATCAAGATCCGTCTCAAAGCGAAGATCCCGGTTTGTTACTATCCCAACCAGTCTTGTCCCCTCGGTTACCGGCACCCCGGATATCTGAAACTGATGCATGAGCTTCAGCACATCACGTATGGGAATATCGGGTTGTGTGGTAACCGGATCAATGATCATACCGGACTCGGATTTTTTTACCAGTCTGACTTCACGGCATTGTCTTTCAACACTCATATTTCTGTGCACAAACCCCATCCCGCCAGCCCGGGCAATGGCTATGGCCGTGCGTCCCTCTGTAACAGTATCCATGGCGGCACTGACCAGGGGGATATTCAGTTCGATATTCCGGGTCAACCAGGTTCTCGTGCTCACCGAACTCGGCAACACTTCCGAATACCCCGGGAGCAGCAAAACATCATCAAAAGAGTATGCTTCTTCAATTTTCCAGTTATTCATATTTAATTTCCTCCACAAAAGATGATGGTTTCGCAATAAACCCCGCTTCATATTACAGCCACTGATAAAAAATTATCATTGGCCGTACAAGACATGATAGAACCAGATTTCTCGCCTCTGCACAATGAAAATTTGTCAATCAGTCGCCATTTGCTTTCCAGGTGACGGTTCGCAAATAAACGACTGCAAAAGGATTTTTGCGATGATGTTAATGTTGATAAACTCCTAAAAGAGTTGCGATCAGACGGCTTTGTAAAAAACCAAAATCAAGGCTTATGCAATACTGAAGAATACAGAGCACTTAAGTGTACATGTATGTCTGCAAGCCGTAAGCCGCAAATTCTGAGAGATTGCGCATAAGGCGAATATTGGACCTTTACGAAGCCGTCAAGGTCGACTGATCTTGGTTCGAATACATGATTCAACAGCGTTTCCGGAGAGATCGCCATGAAAATGAAGTTTCTGTTTTTGTTTCTGATACTACTCTTAATGCCGTGTTTGGGCGTTACTATTCAGAAAGCGGATTCTGTTCTGGTAAAAAAAACAGAAGCCAAGTTGCATTTGATCAAGGACGATGTGGTTTTCAAGACTTTTA
>SLIE01000297.1 GCA_007135795.1 Desulfobacterales bacterium | reverse complement strand
TGCTTCCTTTACACGAAGGGAAACATGATTGCCATTAACGGTCAATTCAAGCGGATCTTTTAACGGCGCATATTTTTCAACATAAAAATTAACACCGCGGGCAAGCCCCATCTCAATGATACGCCGCCGCAGACGAATTTCCCCGCCCACACTTATAATCCGGCCTTTCTGGCCTTCTTTCATCTGGCTCAAATTCATTTTTTCCTCCTTGTGGCAACATTCGCCTGAAACTGTTACAGAACCAGTGGACTCAGCAATACAATGCCCGAAAAACCGATCACACTTTTCGGATATGCGACCGCGCTGCTGATAAGCCCGGAAATGCGCAACCCAGTCTTCACCCGCCCGGGGACAGGCGTGAATGAATTCCATAAACGCCGTCAAACTATCCATTGTGCGACCGCTCAATGCATGCTCCATCCGACAGGCATCTTCATCTGCTGTTTTGACATCAACGTGCAACACATCTGTTAGAAATTTCTTTATTACACGATGTCTTTCGATTATTTCACGCCCGATTTTCTTGCCATTTTCCGTCAATGCCACATATTCATATTTTTCATAATCAACCAGACCCCGCTCTTTCAACACCCTCAGCATACTCGTCACCGTGGGCATTTTAACATCGAGCTTGCCGGCGATATCTTTTACCCGAATCGCCCTGACCGTCTCATCACTGTGCAACTCGAATATCGCTTCCAGGTAATCCTCCATAACCGCGGTCATGGGTTTCTCCTCCACCCTGATCTTTTTTTGAGACATGCAAGCGTCCTTTTGTTAGAGGTTTCTAACTTTAGTAGAGAGGTTTAACAAACGCGAACATTCATTGTCAATAAAAAAGAGAGCAGATGGGGAAAAAGACGGGTCACAACCATGACAAGGATCGGGAAACGGTCGATAAGGAATCAAGCAAATCAAACAACAATGGGCGGTCACAAGAATCGCCCATACGGCACAAATTCAGGATGATTATTTTTAAAACTGAACCACCCATTGATCAATTTGGTATCAGGGTTTTTCTTTCGACTCGCGTGCCGCGGTTTCAGGATCGATGTGCCGGGTCACAATAGGGGAAAAGACATATAAAAGCATCAACACAAATGCCAGGTACCCGAAATACGGCGTAAACACAAAAATAACGACCAAGATAAGCATGGTCCGGGTAAACCATGGGTTCCTGTCCATAAATCGTCCCATGTGAAGATATTTAACAGGGTAACTGTTCATGAGAACCGATGTGACAAGCATCAATCCCACGGAAAATACCGCGACCATCTGACCCCATTGGGTACCCTGTACGTGAGCTTCGCCAAGAATGACAAGTGGCGCAATAACAAGCAATGCTGCCGCAGGGGTTGGCATCCCTTTAAAAATGCCAGGAATGGGATGTTTATCCAAAGTGAAATAACCTAGACGAGCAAACCCGGCGGCCGTGTAGACGATTGCGATCATACCGGCTGGAAGTGCCTGGATGTAGGGATCGGGACTTGTTGAAATCGCTATATAAAAAATCCAGCCGGGCGCGATACAAAAACTGATGCCATCAGCGATGTCATCCAGTAGGGCACCAAAAGAGATATTTACTTTTTTTGAGTTCGGCAACGGTTCAGTGAGCCCCAGCTTGCGCGCCATCGCACCGTCGAGTTTGTCAAAGACCGTGGCTCCGAGCAACAGCAGATACGATTCGAGCATTTTCCCCTGATACGCAAAAAACACCGCCAGCACACCCATTATGGCATTCATCAGGGTTAAGGTATTGGGTAAGATCGACAGTATACGCCGTCGCAATATATTGTCGTCCAGGCAAATCTCATCGAGAAAAAATTTTCCATATTTTCTCGAGTAAGCCGCCATGGATCCGAAATTGATAATCAGGAAAAGAATCTCGATTACCAGCAAATTCTCGACCGGCATGTTGGCGATCCGGCCGAAAGTTAGAAATATGAGAGAAGGATCGCCCAGGGCCGGCACATAAAATGCGTATATATACAGGATGAAGCCGAGAGGAGCGGCAACGATTGTGCGCAGCCTGTTAATTTCCTGAAGTTCGGGCTCCTGTCCATGTCGAACGGCATAGCCTCTCATAAAATGAGCAAAATTGTCACGGATCAGAACGGCGACGCACAAAATAAGCACAAATACAGCGTGGACAAGTTCTATTCCTTCATGCCCCGGCGTCGCATAAAGCAGACGCCACATCATTCCCGCTGCAAGAAGCGGAAAAACAATAGAATACACAATACGGTTCATCATGCGGTCAGCCAACCTTGCAAGGTTGGTGTTCGGAAGAAACCGTTCGGCAAACCACCCGTCAACAAGATCAAAGACCATGGAGATGAAAAAAAGAAGGGTCCCCATAAAAAAAATGAACGGATCCCGGTTAAGCATAACCGCTATGGCGCAGATCATACCGGCGAAAACCAATATCGGACGCCCGTAAACAAAGATCGGTGCCAGTTTTTTCAAAATTTTCTGATTACTCGTCATTCACTGTCCCATAGAATGTTTTTGGCGTCTGTTCGAATCTGTAAAAAAAATTCCCATATAGTGTCAATCCGGCAAACCACCATACCATCAATAAAATATCCATTCAAAGATTTATCTTACCAACACGTTCAACCCTGCTCCTTCCCTCCACCCCTTGACCTTACCTTTCCCCTTCAATATTTCCTATAGTAAAACACTCCAAATTCAGCTATACTACACTTTGTTCAAATTATAGAAAGATACCCACCATCTTGGAATTTAAAACCTGTGTTACATACAAAAAGGCGGACATATCATGAAAAAAGAAATGCCATTCCTGAATGTCAATGTTGCGGAAGTAACACGGAAAACATTGGACCTGATCATGAAATTGCCAGGATCGGAAAGAGAGGACCTGCTTGACAAATTGAACCCCGAAGCCCGGAACAAAGGCGGCTCGCACACCACTGCCACCGTCACCACCGCACTTATAGATGCTACCATGAAATTACGGATAGAAGATCGTTGCCGTCTGCTTGGCGAATTGAAAGCAGTTAACGGTTCTTCCATGCGCAAATACAGCCGCATCGATTTTTTTTCGCCCATTCAATATGTCATTAACGACCGTTTGAGCAGCGGATATATAAAAAATATCAGCGTAAGCGGTTTGTTTATCGAAAATTCTCACTACAACGGACCGACATTAAACCCCGACAGCAGCATCACTATGATATTTGACCACCCCTTTACATCCAGCCATATGAAAATTAAAGGAAAAATTATCCGCATCACCAAAACCGGTCTCGGCATCCGGTTCGACTCGAAAATATAACCCACAAAATGACTAAAAAGCTATAGTCCACGGAACACACGGAAAAAGGGCGGAAAAAAATCAAGGGCTAAAAACCCCAAAGCCTTCGGCCAAAACCAAGAACCGTAACCATTGATCGCATTGCAGACTACGCCCCGCCAAACCCCACGCTGTTGCCCTTCCACCATAAAATAAAATATTTTCGCCCATCGCCCTTGCCTTTGCCCTTGCCCTTGCCTTTGCCTTTGCCTTTGCTTTTGCCTTTGCTTTTGCCTTTGCCTTTGCCTTTGCTTTTGCCTTTGCTTTTGC
>SLIE01000171.1 GCA_007135795.1 Desulfobacterales bacterium | reverse complement strand
GAAACACTCACATGCTTGTTCATAATTCTGAGTACTTCGTCACTCCCTGATTCAAGTCCGAAAAAGACCTTTTTACACCCCGCCTGCCGCATCAGGTCAACATATCTCCCGGTAATCGTATCCGTCCGGGAGAGGCAGGTCCATCTCATATGGGGATGCTCCCGGATCATCCTGTCGCAAAAAAGCCGGACATGATACAGATCCAGGGTAAAAGAGTCATCCGCAATCCACAAACCGTCATAACCCCGCGACTGGATATTGTGGATTTCTTCCATAATCCGATCCATGTGGCGACGCCGAAAATACCTTCCAAAAACGGGTTTCGAGCAGAAGTCACAAGCATGGGGACAACCATAGGTGGTCATGATACAGGCAGGACGAAAACCCTCCCGATTCTTCCAGAACTTCTGGTACCGTAAATGATCATAATCACTCAGATCAGGAATCGGCAGACAATTGAGTTCCTGTTCGGTATGAGACCGGGGCGGAGATTCGAACACGGTCTCTGTCCCGGGTTTTTGAAAGAAAATTCCGGGATAGCGGTGGCGATGGTCGAGAATTGTCGCCAAACTGCCGGATAGCAGGTAATCTTGGCAAAAATAGGGAAATGACTCGCTTGCTTCACCCCGGAAAACCAGATCGAATTCAGTACTGAACTGTTCAGGCCGCAAGGTGGGCATAGGTCCGCCGCATGCCAAAAGAACGCCCGGCACTAATTTACGTAATTTTTTCGCCAACATGCGGGCATCTTCTGTCATGGTAAGCATGGCATAAATTCCCACCACCTTGGGCATTGAACGCTTTATCTCGCTGAGCACCTCATCGAAGTCCCTGAAAGTGGCGTCAAGTACCAGAGTTTCAAAACCTTTTCCCCGCAACACGGCACTCAACTGGGCAATACCCAGCGGATGAAAGAGCATGGAATTGCGGGCATGCCTGTATTGATAGGGATAAATCAGGGCCACATCCGTCATCGTACCTGTACCTCCTGCATATGGAACACTAAAAACCTGCTGGATATAACCGAAGGTAACCGCTTACGACTTATCTGTAAAATTTTTTACTGCATACACGCCATCTCAAAAAAAACATATATTTGTCAAGGCCTGGAGCTTATCTGGCCTGACGCGTATAGTGAACGAGTAGGTTGGTGCTGAGCGATAGCGAAGCCCAACACCCACCCGCATGAAATTTGTATTTCCAAAGCGCAGTCTATATTTCAGCTGTTTTAACTCCAAATACCATTTGGTGGCATGTTTTAATCGGATTAAGGATCATTTGTTGAGCTTTGCTTCTCTCAGCCCAACCTACGATAAATCAGTGCCGGAAACTCGGTTTTTTTTGAGATAGCTTCTAAAGAGTACATAAATTCTGAGAGATCCCTCGTAACGCAGATATTGCCATGACGGATTAACTTTTCAGTTGCAGACCACCAAAAATGGCTCTGCTGAGTAACACTTTTTAGTAGAACCAGTTGTTTTAAATTGACATCTATGCTTATAGATGAAACATTATAATCATACTAAAATTCAATGTCACACTTAGAAAAAAATGCTAAAACATATGCCCTTATCGCTAAACAACAAGTCGACAGAGGTACACACCCTTGTTGTTCGGTAGAATATAGTTTTTTTTTATTTTTTTTATGACATCGCATGTTGGGAAGCTATCCGTATGACAATCGACTTTTCGCTTCGTGCAATACTCTTTTTTATCGCCGGTATCTCGACCGGATATCTAATCATGGCCATTTCAGCAACCATTTATTTTTGCAATCGTAAATGCAAAATAAATCAATATTTAGCCACATATGGATTTCTGGGGGCAATCTGGACAATCCTGGGAAGCTTCAATCTATTGATTCCACTATGGCCAGCTCGTATTATCTTGATACAGATGATCCCATCATACTTCCTTGGCACATTCTTTGTTCTTTTTGCAAAAGCGATTTCCAACGAAAATTATAAATTTAACAAACATGATGCCATGTGGTTTATCCCGCCACTTTTGATGATGACAAACAATATCGTCATTTTGTTTACTCCGGAACTGTTTACAACCGTCAGCCAAACCATAACCTTTGACAATTTTATGTTATACCTACGACCGAGTGCAATACTCTACTTCCACTCCATAGTCCTTCTATTGGGACATGTGGCGGGCGGTATCATAATATATAAGAAAAACCGGAAGGAATCAAATCTTCAACATAAAAAACGAAACAATATTATGATGATCTCAATCCTGATGGGAATAGGCGGTTGTTTCGTAATCGGCAACCTCTTCGCCCTGTTAAATCTTCCTACGCCTGTTGTTTTATATTTTCCGATGATAGCCCTTACAATGATTATTGCGAGCTATTCGCTTCTGGCGACACAATCATGGAAACTTGAATATTTTACTGAAATTATCAAGAATGATAAAAAGCTCCTTAAAAAACAGTTCAATGAAATCAAACGACTTTCCTACATGGACCCATTGACCGAAATCTATAACAGAAACATGCTCTACGAGGAACTTGACAATTTCATATCAAGGGCGCATCGCTACAACGAACCGGTCAGTATCATCATATTCGATATTGACCACTTCAAGGAAGTCAATGATGTACATGGCCATATAACGGGAGACGAAGTGCTTGTCGAGCTGGCCGAGCTTGTGCAGTCCCTGCTCAGAAAAAGCGACCTGCTTGCAAGATGGGGAGGAGAGGAGTTCATTATTCTCGTGCCGCATACAACATTTCATGGGGCAATCGAACTTGCTGAAAAAATACAAAATCATATTTCTAAACACGCATTTACAAAGATCGGAAAATTAAGGTGCAGTTTTGGTGTTTGCCAATACAATGCGCTGTATACACAAAAAGAATTCCTTACATGGGCTGACAAGGCGCTCTACAAGGCAAAACAACAAGGCAGAAATCGTATTTGCGTATACACCAAAAAATCCGGGTTTATCACAATTGAAGGAGAGAAGAGTTACAGCTGGTTAAGAAAGAATCGCCGGTCGGATGAGCATGAAAAAGAAGATTTAGCCGGATCTCAATCCATTACAATGCCGGAAGTATCGATCCAGCCTTATGAAAAGACAAAATGCTCCTAATGCCGGGATTGTCTCGTCAAGATTTTTTTTCTTTCGTCAAACACGGGATAATATAATTTTTGCCAGACTACTAAATCTCTGGATATGATTTCGGCAAAAACTGACAAAACAATCCTTTAAAAGACCAAGTATATCGAAAGCGATATGAAAATGGAATCACATACAGAATCAAATACTTATTGGCACATTTACGAGGACGACAAAGAAGCATGAGAATCAGGAAGAAGGAAGTTATGGCAGATTCTTTGGTGTCGCAAAGAAAATTCACCGAGTATATCCAACAGATACCTTTTACGATGCCACAGGGGGAACTCAAATGGGCAAAAAATGGATTTTCTGAGATTCTTACGGTTTAATGGGATTTTTTTTATCTAGCAAGATCTTGGTCACATGAGGATTGAAATCGGTAAGCTTCGTTGAAATCTTGAAAAGAGTGCGCAGATTAATCGCCGAAACGATATATAAAACGCTAATCAATGCATGGTG
>SLIE01000240.1 GCA_007135795.1 Desulfobacterales bacterium | reverse complement strand
TGGGAACCGGAAACTTTTCCATGATCCCGTCAAACCGGCTGAGCGCCTTTTTTTCCTGCGCCATTTTTCTGGACCGTGCCTTGTGAACCGCCGTGGTGATCTCCGATGGCGTGAACGGTTTCGGCAGATAATCCATCGCCCCCCGTTTCATCGCTTCGGCGGCCCGCTCCACAGCTGGATACCCGCTGAACATCAATACTGCTGAGTCCGGCGAACTCTGCTCCAGTACGGCAACCACGTCCATACCGTTTAAACCGGGCATTTTCCAATCACAAAGGATAACACTGTATTTGTTTTCGGCAGCAAGCCGGAGCCCTTCGGCCGGATCAGAGGCGGTATCCACATCATAGCCGTCGGCGGTAAAGATCCGCTCGCAGGATGAGAGAACCGCCATGTCATCGTCAATTACCAATAACTGTTCACGCATAAAGTTTTCCCTTCTATAATCATTCATCCATTAATTTTACTGTGTTCCAGACCGCCGTCACAAGTTCATCCGGGGTAAAGGGCTTGGCGATAAAACCGTTCGCACCGCACTGCCGACCCCGCTCCACCGTCTCCGGCGTGAGATAACCGGTCATCATTAAAACCCGCAGATCAGGATGCGCTGCCCTGGCCCGCGCAATCAGGTGGAAACCATCTTGTTTCGGCATTTTGATATCCGTCAGCATGAGGTCGAACGGCGCCTCCGCAATAAGAATTGATTCCGCGTAATCCGCACTCCCGGCAACCGTCAGCTCGATTCCTTCAGCAACCAGGATTCGGCGGCAGCTCTCGACCACCATTGGGTCATCGTCAACAATCAAGACACGCATTTCAACTTTCCTCCGTTTCCGATCCGCTGGATTCAGAGCCATCATCACTGTAAACCGGCAACCATATGACAAAGGTACTCCCCTCACCCACGACACTTCGGACACTGATACTTCCGCCATGCCGCTCTACAATCCCGGTCGAGACCGAAAGCCCGAGACCGGTACCCTTTCCCACTTCCTTGGTTGAAAAAAACGGATCGAACAGCTGTTCCATGTCGGACGGGGTGATCCCGCAGCCGGTGTCCTCAACGTAAATCTCCACCCCCGGTGGTTCGGATGAGGAGGCCCTGGTGGAAACCGTTATGGTATCGCCTGACTTGGTGGCGTCCAGTGCATTGATAATGATGTTGATGATCACACTTTGGAACTGATTCCGATCCAGAGTCAATGTCGGCAGGTCCATGCCGCCCTCGAACCCCAGGCTCACCCCCTGGACCAGGGCCTGGTTCTCCATTAACCGGACACAGTCGGCCAGCAGGCGGTTAAGGTGAACCGGTTTCAGCTCTGGACGGGTCTGGCGGGAAAAGTCGAGCAGTCCCTTGACAATCTTCCGTACCCGCTCCGTCTGAAGCGAGACCATTTCCAGATCGGATCGTACCTCTTCCGGCAAGTCTTCCCGGCGCAAAATCAGGTGTGTAAAGGTGAGTACCGCCGTGAGGGGATTGTTGATCTCGTGCGCCACACCGGCAGCCAGTTTGCCGATGCTGGCGTGTTTTTCAGACTGTATGAGCTGGCTTTCCTTCTCCTCTTTCTGTCGTTTTTCCCGCACCTGGAGCGCCAGCATCATTTTTTGAAACTCCTTCTGGAGCAAGCCGAAGTCACCTTTGGATATCTCGCCGATTTCCGGATGCAGATTCCCTTCGGAAATTTTGATGCTCGCACCGATCAGCCGGTTGATGGGCCGGACGATCCGATTGGCCAGAAACCATCCCACCAGGAGAGCAAACCCCACCCCGGCAAACGTGATACCGGTGAAAACCAGCAGCGCCGCCTGGCGAACGTCGCCGTATTTCGCCTCCAGAACGCCCACATAGAGCATTCCCACGCGCTGATCAAAGATATCCAGAATAGGTTCATACGCGGTAATATACCAGTCACCGACCACCATTGCCCGGTCGATCCACTGCTCGCCTTCCCCCAACACCCGTCGGGTCACCGCTTCGGAAGCGAGGGTACCAATCACCCGTTCACCATCCTCCCGCCGGACGGTGGTCGCGATGCGGCGGTCTTCAAAGAAGATCGTGGCCGTGCCCACACTGCGACCCTGGTAAGTTTCATTGTGAAAGACGGTTTCGCCGATGGTATCGACGATGCTGGTTTCCCGGTTGAGAAGAATTCCGCCGTAAACCACGCCGATAAGTTCTTCCGAACGCATCACCGGCACGGCTGCGGCGATGCTCAGACCGGATGTTTCCTGACTGATCTGGGGGGCTTTCCCCTCCGTGGGGAACGCCTGTATCCGGGCCTTTTGGGCAAGTTCCGGATTTTCCGCCCGCAGGGTGAATTCGTCCAGGATAACCGTTCCGACAACGGATGATTTTCGAAACAATGCCGCCTCGGTTACCGGGTTCCCCCCCGGCAAGGGAGCTTCCAGGTGATGCTTGGAGCCGATACGGCAAAGAACACTGCCATCGGGGCGGACGATGCCGGCGAAATCAAGCCCGATCCGGCCCGCCACCTGCTCCAGCCGCTCCTGAAGAAGACGGCTTTCCCCCACGGCCATCGCCGTTTCAAAATCGGTGCCCAGACTGAGGGTTTCCAGGGTCAATTGGATCTCCTGCCCCCTTTTATTGTAAATAAGCCGGGCAACATTGAGATCTTCACTAACCCGGTTGCTCACCTCGGAGACGACTGAATCATAAATAAGCTGTCCCCCGACAACGAGCGAGACCGCCCCGACCAGGAGCGACACACCCAGAAAACTGACCATCAATTTGGACCGGATCGAATAAAACATCTTTTTCTTTTTTTTGAGGCCAAATATTATTCTGTCGGCCCTGTTTATATATTCCAGGTTACCAGGTTACCCTGACAGGGAAAAAGGAAGGAGTTTATTATACGGATATAGGGAAGATGTCAATGCAAGAAGTTAAAATAAGGTAGTCAATCATTCAGTCTTTCAAGCATGAAGGCGGCATGGAACGAATACTTTCATACTATAGACTATCTTAAAAAACTGTTTCCTCCTTTGATAAAATTCGGATTGACGGCGCGCTGTAAATATTAGGCTGAGAGAGGCAAAAACCAAACTTTCACGGCATGGCTGCGTTGAGCTTCGCTTTATAACAACACCCGGCATGACAAAAGATCAGGGTTTCAATTGAAATTCCTCGGTTTGCCCCATGCTGAGATCAAAAATCCGGTCTTTAAAGCCGATCTTGACCGGCGCTGCCGCACAGGGGAGGGATTTTATCTGTAATCTCGCCTGGGTTATGTCGATCTCCAGTGCATGTCCACGGTAATGAATATGCATATGCAGCCTGCCGATCTCTCCCGGCAAAACCGGATTGAACCATAACACATCATTGCGAACCACAATCCCTGTGTAGCCACGGTCAAGAATATCCGCCGTCCCTGCCATGGCGCCCAGATGAATCCCCTCCGGCGTGGTTCCGCCCTGGATATCCGCCACGTCACTTTCCAGTGCTTTCGTAAATAATTCCCAAGACCCCGCCCTGTTTGAACGGGCCAGCACCCAGGAATGAACTACCCGACTCAGCGTGGAACCATGAGAAGTTCTGTGGAGATAGTAATCGACATTTTTAGGAATAGTCTGATATTCAAACGGGTAATTTAAC
>SLIE01000439.1 GCA_007135795.1 Desulfobacterales bacterium | reverse complement strand
CCCATGTTTTCCAGCATCACCCTCAAAAGGGAAAGCATGAAACGATCGTCATCAACAATCAGGATATTTACAGACTGTTTTTCCATTTTGAAAACTCCCACTCTCTTTCTTATCAAAACCGGTGCAGGTCGGTCAAAAGCAAATCGCTGTTTTTGATTTATTGCGGCAGATTTTTTTGTGAATCGAAATCAGAGCCTAAATTTACCGGGTTTCCTGAAAATCAAAACGGGTAATGCCATAAGCGTTATTATAAAAATAATTATCAATTATGACCAATGCGTCAAAATAAGGAAAAATAAAAGGTATGGCGAGTGAAGGTCTCCTCTATTATGGTGCCAGCGGCCAGAAAAAAGGAACCGCTATTGTCAGGACGGCAAGAATTACAAGTGTCAGCGGGATACCGGTTTTTAGATAATCCCCGAAATTATATCCGCCGGGTCCCATTACCATGAGTTTGGCCGGATGGGATATGGGGGTGATGAAACTTGCAGACGCCGCCATTGATATTGCCATCATCAGGTTGTGTGGTGAGATTCCCATGGTGGTCGCCGTGTTCAGGGCAATTGGTGCCATGAGTACAACCACCGCCGGGATGGGAATGACGCATGTTGCGAGCATGGTAAGGGACATGAGGCCAAACATGATTGCTCCGGGACCGTAAGGACCGACCAGGGAGATAACCCATTGCGCGGTGAGCATGGCCGTCCCGGTTTGATCCAGTGCTGCGCCCAGGGGGAGCATTCCCGCAATGAGAAAAACGGCTTTCCATTCAATTTGCCGATATGCTTCCTCCATGGTAAGGCACCCCGTAAGTATCATGAAGGCAGCCCCCACAACGGCCGCGATGTATATGGGTACCCATCCCATGATTACGGTGAACAGAATAATTGCCAGGATTAAAATGGAAATCTTCATTTTTTCCGTGCGGTATCTTTCCTGTGCAATTCGGGTCAGGACCACAAAATCCGGTTCACTGCCAAGCATTTGAAGGTTTTTGAACGGTCCAAACAGAAGTATGGCATCACCGAAGGCAAGTGTCACGTTTTTAAGATTGCTGCGATATACGTTTCCCCTGCGCTGGATGGCGAGGACGTTCAGGCCATATTTTTCCCGAAAATTAAGCTGACGAAGGGACTTGCCTTCAATGGTCGCTCCCGGGGAGAGAATTGCTTCAACAAGGCCGGCATCTTCTGATAAAAACGATTTGATGTCAGGGTGCGGCATGTCTTTGTATATTTTTAACGCGGCGATCCCTTTTAACATCTGGAGAACGCTGGGTTCAACTGCTGTGATCAGCCGGTCGCCGCTTTCCAGGGTTTCCAGGAATCCAGGCAAAATGATGGTATTATCCCCCCGAAGAATGCCCAGTATACGGTTGCCAAATATTTCACCAATCTTGCTTTCCACAATGGTTTTACCGGCCGGAGAACCGCCTTCCGGGATTCCTATGATTATTGGTTTGTTTTTGATGTTGTAAGTCTCGGAAAGGATGCGGGCATCTGCAAGTCGGAAATCGATAAAATCTCTGCTTGTTTCGATTTCTTCAAGGTATTCTTTTTTGGCGGCGAACAACAAAGATTCGCCGCCTGACAGGATTATATCCCGGAGGAAGCTACGTTTTAAATCCCCATTTGCGCGGACAGCCAGTACTTTAGCATGATAGTTGTTAAAGAACGCAGCCTCATCGACTGTTTTTCCCGCAAGGGGAGAGCTGGGGGAGAGTCGCACCTCGCAAAAGACGAGATGCGCCGGAAAAATTTCGGAAAAACTTTGCGTTGCGGCGTTAATTTTCAGGTTTAAAAGGGTTTTTAAGGTCTCGATATTTTCCATGTGACCTTCGATGGTTAACAGGTCTTCCCCACGGAGGGATTCGGCCGGGCCTGGCGATATAATATTGTTATCATCGCGCGTGATGGAGATGACATTCCAACCGAGTATCAACCCGAGTTTGACAGTGGCAAGGCTTTGTCCGACCAGGTTCGAATCGTTTGGAACTTGCGCATGAAAAAGTCGTTTTTCAATATCGTAACGGCTTTGCCAGTCTTTATCTCTGGGGTTGTATGAAGCCGGGTCTTCCGCACGGCTGCGTCTGGGAAGCAAGTGCCTCCCAACAAAAGCCATGAAGAAAACTCCGGTTATCGTGACCACCAAACCAATGGGCGTAAAATCGAAGAAAGAAAATGGGGTGAAATGATTTTCCCGGAGAAATTCCGTTGCAAGTATGTTGGGCGGGGTTCCGATCTGGGTGGTCATGCCACCTAAAAGACAACCGAAAGCCAGCGGCATCAAAAGCCTTGAAGGCGAAATGCTGGTTTGCCTGGCAATATCCATGACAACCGGCAGCATCAGTGCCGCCACGGCAACATTATTCATAATTGCCGATAAAACGCCGGCCGTGGCCATGATGACCAGGATCATGGAGGTCTCGCGGGAACCCCCGATTTTCAATACCATGTTGCCGATAACACTTGCGACACCGGTATGCGTCAAACCTCCCGAGAGGATAAATACCGCCCAAACGGTAACGACCGCAGGATTGCTGAAACCGGCCAGTGCCTCGACCGGGGAGAGCAACCCGCTGATGGCCACCGCTCCCAGGACTAAGAGCGCGGTGACTTCCATCGGGATCCACCCGGTTGTCAAGAGTACCATGGAAGCAGCTAAAATGGTAATGACGATGAAAATATCAGGGGTCATGGTCTCCCATGGGTTTGTATGGTTGTATTTTATCGGCGTGCTTGCAGTTTCTTTTCAGGAACTACTATAGTATATTCGTAAAAAAGTTTGCACGCAAAATATTTGCACGATTCATGCCCTCATGTTAAGTTTACTGTCATGATTTATTTGGGATCGGGGTGAAAAACGGTTTTCAAATCGAAACAAGAGGGAGAGGCTGTCGAATGGATGAAAATGTGAGCAGGATAGATGATCTCGACGACAAGGATCTGGCCCGGTTTATCGTTGACATGTTTCACCGGACGATTATGCACCATGTGATGTGGTTCAAGGAAGTGGAACACCAGATGGGGTTTGATCAGGCGCTCGAAATACTGGATTCGGCTTACCGGAAAAGCTATGGGATCCAGATGAAACGGCTTTCAAAGACACTGGGGTTTGAAATGGAAGATGGTATCCCGGCTCCCTTGGCGGAGATGCCCCGTGAAAAACTCATGGGCCTGATTGAAACGCTTGGGTTTAATTGGCTGGCCAACGACGGAATATGGTTTCAGTCGGTGGAATTTTCATCGGGAATGGATGATGCGAAACGGTGCAATGATACCTGCTGGACGCGGTTTGCGCCATTTGAGGCCTGGAGCATTAAACGGTTTCTGGAACTGCCTGAAAACCCGGGGTTGGAAGGTTTGGAAAAAGCCTTGATGTTTCGGATGTATTCACGGATCAATACTCAAAGCATTGTTAAAGAATCCCCAAATACGATCAGTTTTCAAATGAATGAGTGCAGGGTCCAGTCTGCCAGAAAACGAAAAGGACTTCCCGATTATCCCTGCAAATCAGCCGGGTTGGTGGAGTACAAGACATTTGCCAGGGGGATTGACAAGCGAATCAAAACCGAGTGTATCGGTTGCCCGCCCGATGCGCATCCGGATGAGTGGTAT
>SLIE01000353.1 GCA_007135795.1 Desulfobacterales bacterium | reverse complement strand
TTAGAAGCTATCTCAAAATATTTTTCCCCACAGTATGCACAAAGGAAAACAGTATAAGTAAATCTCTGTGGATTTCTGTGTTCTCTGTGGTATATTTTTTTCTTGCAACCACTAAGCAAAGGAATACGTATGAAAAAGAAAAAAATAGCCGCGATATACGGCAGTCCGCGCAGAAACGGAAATACGGATATATTGCTCTCCAGAGCTGTACAGGGTGCTGAGGATATGGGCGCGATTGTTGATTCGATTATACTGCGGGATTATAAAATTTCCCCATGTCTTGAAATATATGGATGTAAAAAAAATGGTGAATGTGCAATAGCCGATGATTTTCAGCAGATTCGGGATCGCATACTCACATCGGATGCCATTATGATTGCGACACCCATATTTTTTTATACCGTGAGTGCGCATTTAAAAATTTTCATGGATCGATGTCAGTCGCTATGGGTAAAAAAATACTGGATCGAGGGAAATAAAGCCTTTGAAAATCAATTGACAAAGAAAAGTATCGTTATTGCAGCTGGTGCAACAAAGGGGAAAAAACTTTTTGATGGCATGCTTCTTTCCATGAAATATTTTCTCGAGGTGCTTGATGCCGAAGTTGAAAGTACCCTTCTTTGCCGGAAGGTCGATCTCAAGGGAGAAGTGCTGGCATTCCCTGAGTATATGGACGAAGCATATCGATTGGGAGAAAACCTGGCCCGCTTGAATCCGGAAGCGGCGGAAACGTCCTTTTCACGGGAGTGACTTTTTTCGAGCGCATCAAATCTTCAGCGAACCTTTTAATTTTCGCTTCTTATCCCTCCTTTTTTTTCGGGAAAAATTCACTTTCTCCCCATCACTTTCTTATCATTTTTGCTCATACGGTTTGACACGAATCGATTTTGATGGAATAAAGGTTTTTTCGTATGGGCAAAATACGTTCTGCTCGACAGGAATCTTTAATTTAACCGACAGATACCGATTACTGGACTTTTACGAGTTCATTACAATTCATTGACTTCAAAACAAGGTTACATTCATCATGGGCGGGTTATTTGGCGCAATATTAGAAAACGACTGTGTCATCGATGTCTTTTACGGCACGGATTATCACTCACACCTTGGTACCCGGCGTGGTGGCATGGCGGTGAAAAATGATGAACGAATTGTCAAGTCGATCAAGAAGATCGAAAACGGTTATTTCAGGACCAAGCTGGGGACAGAACTCCCTAGATTTCATGGAAAAAGCGGCATTGGCGTCATCAGCGACAATGATGCGCAACCGCTGATCATCGGTTCGCACCTGGGAACGTTCGCCATATCCACCGTTGGAAAAATCAACAATCTGGAAGAAATTACCAAAGAAGCGTTTTATCGGAAGATTCATTTTTCCGAAGCTGGTGGTGGGGCCGTGAATCCCACTGAACTCATGGGGATGCTGATCAGTCAGAAGGAAAGCTTTGAAGAAGGCATTGTCCACGCCCGTGAGATAATAAAGGGCTCCTGTTCACTGCTGTTGTTGACGGATAACGGCATTATTGCAGCGCGTGACAAACTTGGACGAACACCGCTTGTGATCGGTAAAAAAGAGTCCGGATACGCAGTTGCTTCTGAAACCACTTCTTTTTTCAATCTCGGTTATGAGATCGATTATTACCTCGGACCAGGGGAAGTGGTACGCGTGACGCCCGAGAGTGTTCAGCAACTGGTCGTCCCTGGTGACAAGATGCAGGTCTGTGCTTTTTTTTGGGTTTATTACGGGTATCCAGCGTCCAGTTACGAGGGGATAAACGTGGAATCCGTAAGATACCGGTGTGGAAGAAAGCTGGGGGAAAATGACGATGTCCCCGTTGACATGGTTTCGGGCATACCCGATTCAGGCGTCGGCCATGCCATTGGCTATGCCAATCTGCGCAGACTTCCCTATGCGAGGCCTTATGTAAAATATACCCCCACATGGCCGCGCAGTTTCATGCCTCAAAACCAGTCCGATCGTGATCTGGTGGCAAAAATGAAACTGATCCCCGTAAAGGATCTCATCGAAGGGAGTCGACTGCTTTTTTGTGATGACTCCATCGTGCGGGGAACACAACTTAAAGACAATGTGAAGCTTCTGTTCAAGGCAGGCGCAAAAGAGATCCACATGCGCATTGCCTGCCCCCCGCTGATTTATCCATGTCCGTTTTTGAATTTCTCAACATCCCGTTCGAACCTGGACCTTGCGGCAAGAAAGGCGATCCACGAGGTCGAAAAAATCGATGATGAAGCGTTGATTCAAAAATACCTGACGGAGTATGCGGATCAGGATTCCGTAAAATACGGGAAAATGGTGGAAAATATGCGCCAGAAGCTGGGCCTGACATCCCTTAAGTTTCAGCGCAACCAGGACATGGTCGAAGCCATCGGACTTCCCCCGGAGAATGTTTGCACGCATTGCTGGGATGAGAGCAGCCACTATTAGCATCGAGTACCGGATAGTGTCATTCGGGTGCCGAACAGGGTATCATGAGATTTCTTCCGCTGCATAGGGTATGATTTTGAGATTTGCGCGGAGATGATTATCTTAGCAAAATACGTGCTGTAAACTATTTAATAAAAGGAGACATATTCAATATGTCAATGTCAATCGCACTTGCCGGAAAAGGCGGAACAGGAAAAACAACGACAGCGGGGTTGTTGATCAAGTATCTGCTGAATAATCATAAAACGCCCATTCTCGCCGTTGATGCGGATTCCAATGTAAATCTCAACGAAGTGCTCGGGCTTGAAGCCACTGACTCCCTGGGTAAGGCCAGAGAAGAAATGAAAACAGGGGCGGTTCCGTCCGGGATGACCAAGGACGTGTTTATATCCATGCGCATGGAGCAGGCCGTGATCGAGGCCGGGGATTTTGACCTGATCGTGATGGGGCAACCCGAAGGCGCGGGTTGCTACTGCGCCGCCAATACCCTGCTTTCCAATTTTCTGGAACGGCTTGCAAAGAACTATCCTTATATTGTAATGGACAATGAAGCCGGTATGGAGCACATCAGCCGGTTGACCACCAAAAACATCGATGTTCTGCTTATTGTGACCGATGCTTCCCGTCGCGGCCTGCAGGCGGCCATACGAATTCACGAACTGGCGGGCACCCTCAACGTCGGCGTGGAGAGAAGCTGTATTATCATCAATCAGACAAAGGCCGAACCGGGGGAGGAAGTGCTTGCCATGATAGAAAAGGCCGGCATTGAATATCTTGGCTCGGTTCCTGCAGACGATATGGTGTATGAATATGATCTGGCGGGCCGGCCCATGATCGAATTGCCGGAAGACAGCCCCGTGGTAAAGGCCTCTTTTAATGCGTTTAGTCAATTCATGTCGGGTAAATGATGTTTGCACGGATGGAAATGCCGTATGAAAATCTATACATATATTATATAAATGGTAAAGTCGCCGCGGATAGAAAGTTGTTTGGGAATGGATTTGTAGGCAATTGGCAGGAGGAGGACTGTGCGTTTCTTTTTTTTGCCGAACCGGCGGATGAACGGGTTGAATCGATTCTGGCCAAAAGCGACGGTCTGAAGATTAAAGACCGTTTTTTAATGTCTTATGCGGATTGGATCGGTGGCGCTCCCGATGCCTTTACGGCGGGAGATTTCCGTATCGTGCCGCCCTGGCTGGTGTCAACTGAAAAACAGTGTTGCCAAAATACAATTTTACTGGATCCGGGTGTGGTTTTTGGATCGGGGACCCATGCAACGACCCGTGATTGTATCGATGCACTTGAATTTGTCTTTTTGAATACCCGTGTTTCGAAAACGATTGACCTTGGTTGCGGAACCGGGTTGTTGTCCCTTGTCGTTGCCCGTATGGGGAGTGAACAGACACTGGCGGTCGATATCAATCATCTTGCGGTGGAAACCACGCGGAACAATATTTGCCATAATGATTTGACCGCCAGGGTTTTGGCGGTGCAGGGAAATGCCCTGGATTTTATCACTCTTGAAGCGGATCTGCTTGTAGCAAACATTCACTATGACGTGATGAAAGAGATAGTCTGTTCCGAAGGTTTTTTTAGAAAAAAATGGTTTGTATTATCCGGTTTGCTTAGAAGTCAGGTCGGGCCTATTGAAGCCAGTTTGCGTCAATCGGGTGCCGTAATTGAGCACCGAATGATCGGTGATGGCATCTGGTATACGATTGTGGGAAGATTTTCTGTTTAACGCGATTGCGTATACTGCAAGCAAGCATGGACATTAAACGTGAAACATGACACAAGATCGACGAAAATGTAAGTTCGGGTTGTTGTTTGCTGTTTGCTGTAAAACGTAAGCCGGATGCCATAAAAGGGAATCCCATGTATATAAAATGCTGGGGATCAAGAGGATCTACGCCCGTATCAGGGAGTGAATTTGAAAAATACGGTGGTGATACCACATGTATTGAAATTCGAACCAAAAGCGATGATCTGATTATCCTGGATGCCGGAACCGGTATACGTCGTCTGGGTAATCAGCTCATCCGTGAAGAACGATTTAAATTTAATTTTATCTTCACCCATTCCCACTGGGATCACCTGATGGGATTTCCTTTTTTCAAACCACTTCATCAAAAAGCATCTAAAATCAATATTCATCGATGTCCGTTTCCCGGCCGGTACATCGAAACGATTGTCACCAAACTTATGCGGCCGCCTCATTTTCCGGTTCGGTATTCAGATCTGCTTGCATCGATATGCTATAAAAACGGATGTCCCGGATCATTTTCCATTGGTTCGGTCTTAATTACCCCGATTGCGCTCAGCCATCCAAATGGGGGGTGTGGGTACAGTTTTGAGGAGGATGGCAAACGGTTTGTTTTCTTAACGGATAACGAGCTGGGTTACATTCATGAAGGGGGGCTGTCGTATCAGGATTACGTAACCTTTTGCACGGGTGCGGACCTGCTCTTTCATGACGGTGAATATACGGCTGAAGAATACGCCGAGAGTGTGGAATGGGGTCATTCCACCTACATGGATACACTTAATCTGGCGCTTGATGCAGGGGTCAGCCGGCTTGGAATCTTTCACCTGAATCAGGAAAGAACGGATGCGGACATGGACGCGATTGTAGATCACTGCAAAAAAATTGTTGCCGGGAAAAACGCCTCCCTTGATTGTTTTGCAGTGGCGCGTGATATGGAATTTTATCTGTGAGGCACAGAAGCCAATGGCAAAAGAGTTTTTAGGGTGGGTGGTGGAGCTCGAGCTGGAGCCCCCCTCCCTGCAAAATAACACAGCAGATGCGGATCGCCTGAAAAAGGCGCTGTCCGGTAAAATCGGGGCAAGCCATATCACCATAGACCTTGTTGTTTTAAAGGATCTGTCGACCCGGTTGAAAGAATGGGGTTATCGGTGTCGGTGTGTTTTTTTTAAAAACTACGGCAATTGGCAGTTGATCGATATCATTGCCTGTGACGATCCGGAACCCATAGCGGCAATTGCGGTAGATTTGGGTACCACCCGCGTGGTGATGGATTTGATTGATCTCCACACCGGAAAAAGGGTTCTGCAAAGCGCATTTGACAATCCACAGTTTGAAATCGGTCCGGACATCCTCGAGCGTATTCATTTTGCGGATAAACCGGGGGGCCTTGATCGTTTGAATGCATTGATTATATCCGCTATCAATGATGAGATCCGTCGTATGTGTGAAGAAACAGGGATAAGGAAAAACCGTGTTTATCTCATGGCGGTTGCCGGCAATACGACCATGAGTCATCTTTTTCTGGGTATCAGCCCGCATGGGATCATTCGGGAACCGTATATTCCGCCAACAAACACACCAGGTGCCATCAAGGCCGATGCGCTCGGCATCATGATCAACGATAAAGGATCTGTTTTCGTGTTCCCCAATGTGGGAAGTTATTTTGGCGGCGATTTGATAGCGGGAGCACTTCATGCCGGGTTTCATCAGTCAGAGGCGGTAAGCCTGCTTGTTGATGTCGGAACCAACGCAGAAGTTCTTCTGGGAAACCGGGATTGGCTGGTGGCATGCGCAGGGGCGGCAGGGCCTGCCCTTGAAGGCGGGGTCTCGGAAATCGGTATGACCGCAGGGCCAGGGGTTATCGATACCGTGACCATTGACCCGGACACAAGGGCGTTTCGCATCGGTACAATCGAAGACAAACCCCCGAAAGGGATTTGCGGTTCCGGCATGATCGATTTGGCCGCTGCCCTTTTTCTCTCCGGGATGATGGATATCCGGGGACGCCTGGTCCCCGATGCCTGTGGCGACAGGTATCGAGTGATCGACGGTGTGGCAACTCTCGTATTGGTTGAAAGAGATGTATCCGATACGGGTGAGGCCTTAACCATAAGCCAGGTTGATCTGAACAGCCTCATCCGATCGAAGGCGGCCATGTATACCATATTGGAGACAATCATGGAATATGTGGGGATTGGTTTTGCCGACATTGAAACATTTTATGTGGCCGGTACATTTGGTTCGTTCATTAAGCCACGGTCAGCCATCACCATCGGCATGATTCCGGATCTGCCGGAAAAAACGTATTCTTCGCTGGGAAACAGTTCGTTGAAGGGCGCTGCTCGTCTCCTGGTTGAAAGGGATGCCATGGATCAGGTGGATGCAATCCGGGACCGGATCACCTATATTGAATTAAATGTCAACCAGGATTTCATGAACCGGTTCAGCGCGGCGAAATTTTTGCCCCACACCGATGCAGCACGTTTCCCGTCAGTCCCTTTAATATCCACTCAATCGCTTTAGGGATTATCCTTTTGCTGATCAATCTTTTCCTTTAAAAGAGAACCAAATCCGGTAGCACTTTCCTCCTGTTCCTGTTTTATCTCTTTTTCATATGATTCGGGTTTCATTGAAAGCCGAATTTTCTTTTGATCGGACTTCACTTCCAGGACACGTGCCTCTGCCTGATCCCCTGTTTTGAACTTTTCAATCACATTTTCCCCATTTTCATGGGGGATCTCGGATATATGGACCAATCCCTGAATGCCGGGTTCAATCTCTACAAAAATCCCAAAATCCGCAATGTTCGCGATTTTTCCGGAAACGACGGTTCCCGGTGGATATTTTCCCGGCAAAACTGTCCAGGGGTCAGGGGCCAGTTGCTTGATCCCTAACTTGACACGCTCATTTTTCCGATCAATTTCAAGTATTTTGGCCTGTATTGTTTGGCCTTTCTGGTAGTGATCTTCGATTTTCTTTTGTCCTTGCGGAAGGTCGGACACATGAACAAGCCCGTCAATTTCTTCAGTGATTCCGATGAAGAGCCCAAAATCCGTTATCTGCTTGACAACGCCTTCGATCACGGTCCCTTCGGGATAGCTTTCGTGAATGGTGTCCCAAGGGTTTGCTTCAAGTTGTTTCAGGCCAAGGGACATCTGTCGCTTGCTCTTGTCGATCGACAGCACCTGGCATTCGATTTCATCCCCGATTCTGAGGATCTGGTTTGGATGGCGTACTTTCTGAGTCCATGAAAGATCCGATACGCCAATGAGCCCGACGATCCCCTCTTCAATAGCGACAAAAGCCCCGTAGTTTTTCATGCTGATGACCTTGCCGGATACTGTTGCACCCGGTTGGTATTTATCTTCGATATTTTCCCACGGATCGGCTGTCAATTGTTTCATTCCGAGCGAAATTTTTTTGTTATCTGCATCAATGTCCAGTATCTTAACGGTTACTTGATCTTCAACTCCGTAAAATTCAGAAGGATGTCGCACCGGACCCCAGGAAATGTTGCTGATGTGCACCAAACCGTTTATGCCGCCAATATCGACAAAGAGTCCGTAATCAGTGATGTTTTTAACCGTTCCGGCAACAATGTCGCCTTCCTTTATAGTAGCGAGCGTTTCTTCTGAAAGACGTTTACGTTCTTCTTCGATTAACACGCGCCGGGAGAGTACAACATTACGTTCCTGTTTGTTGAACTGAACAATCTTGAACTCATATGATTTATCCAGCCAAGACTCCGGATCCTTTACTGGTTTGTCATCCAACTGTGAAGCCGGGAGGAATGCATTCATACCGATATCGACAACATACCCACCCTTTATTCTGGAGATGATTTTTCCCTCGACCGTACCTTCGTTCTCATAGATATCCTTGAGTTTGTCAAAAGCCTTGTCCCTGACCGCCTCTTCCCGGGAGAGCACCGGATATCCATCTTCTTCCTTGCGGATCAGGAAAACTTCAACCTTGTCTCCCACGCGAACCGTGAGATTGCCCTGGGCGTCGAGAAATTCTTTTTTGGATACGAGGCCTTCGCTTTTGTACCCGATATCTATAAGGACCGCGTCTTTTTCAATATCAACAATTTCGCCTTCAATGACATTTCCCGATCTTATCTCCTTGAGGCTATCTTCGTACATAGCCATAAAGTCTTCAGACGTTTCAGGTTCATGTTCATCAGGGTCGAATTCGCTAAAAGTTGTATTATCGTTGTTGCTTGCCATCAAATCCTCCAGCATGGAAAATTCACGAAAAGTTAAAGATGTTATCGATTATTTATTTAACTTAAGCATCTGGGGGTAAAATGCAAAACCTCCGGGAAATAAAATCGATGGATCTATCATGTTTTTTTTCCAGAAAAGGATTTTCGGATACTTCCTGTGCATGAATGCTCTATAGACCGGAAAATGTGTTTTGTTTTTTGTCCGGTAGCTCATCTTTATTTCCGGCAATACGAATTTGCAGGATTGGACAAGCGAAGGTCTTAATCTCATAAGGTTGGACTATTCCAGAATTAATCTTTACCGATTGTGTGACTACCAAAGAACTAACTTGTAAAGACCACATCTCGCGGCCTGCAGGTTGTGTCCAGGTAAAGCCCGAATCACATATGTACAGCCCACCATACATAACCGGGCGCCCGGTTATATAATCGGTCATTTTTATAAAGTCAAAACCTGATGGCGTCGTAAAAAGTCGCATCTGCTTTGTTGTAGCGATTTTACATTTGTTCGGAATGCTATATATATGTCATCACAAATGAAAAAAACTACGCTTTGCATTAAAGCTTGTGTTGATTATGCCGGTTGGCCTAAGCACTGACCATACAAAATGATCAATTTCAACCGGGTTGTGCCGGGTGTTGCCCGTGGCAACAATTGCAGGAGGTTGCTTATAGCTCTTGGCGAAGCGTAGATTAGCGACCTGTGGCCCTGCAGTTTATCACAGGGCGCTTCCAAATTAGCCTGCGTCCGGGCAAAGCCATAGAGATATAAGCGTTCTCGTGCAGTTGCCAGGGCAATGCCCGGTAACGCCCGGGAGAAATTGTCCTTTAAACCAGCGGGCAGGTTGATGCTGAGCGATAGCAAAGCCCAACACCCACTCGCATTCAATTACTTCTCATGGGTGGGAGACCGACGGTTTTCTTATAGAAAGAAGTTACCGGCTTCGCCGGTTTTGAATGCCAGGCAGGAGCCTGGCGCTCCCAAGGGGCGCTTACTGGGATGCATTTGATAATTTGCATTATACAGTACTGGCCATATAAAATTGTCCTTTGATCGCGAACGCATGAAGGCAATAGCCGGGCGAGAGAAAATTAGTGTCTCTCTGATGTTAATATGGTCCCTTTTAAACGGGGGGAAATCTTCTTGCATAATTTATAAAGCGCCTTATCTTTTATTTAATCTATAAAGGCTCGGGCTTGATTGACGGGTCGGTTTCGCTGGGGGAAGATCCGTTTTTCAAAGTGGCTACTTCCGTTTGAGACCATGAGAAAATTTGAGAAAGGAGGTTGTACGCAATGAAAAACGGAACAGTTAAATGGTTCAACGACAGCAAAGGGTTTGGTTTTATAGAGCAGGAAGGCGGGCCAGACGTATTCGTTCATTTTTCCGCTATCAATTCAAGTGGATTTAAATCGTTGAATGAAGGCGACAAGGTGAATTTTGAAGTAGAGCAAGGGCAAAAAGGACCCGCTGCCGTAAATGTAACAGTCGCTTAAACTTTTATCAAAGGCGTTCTTCTTTTACTGGAAAAACGCCTTTTCTATTTTTTGGACGCCTGCGCAGCAGAGAACGGAATCCTTAACCCACCTGCTTTAAAATCCAAAAAAACATTTGACTACACTATGATATTGTGAAATTTTTTTTTAAAAGTTGAAAAAATCAACTTGCATTATTTGCAAATCACATTATTATTAGTACTATGTAAATGCCCGGATTGTTTGGCGGGTTGGTTTCGCTTAAGGAAGGATCCGTTTTTCGAAGTGGCTACTTCCAGTTAGAGACCATTAGAACATTATGAGAAAGGAGGTTTGGCACAGATGAAAAACGGAACAGTAAAATGGTTTAATGACAGCAAGGGGTTTGGTTTTATCGAGCAAGAGGATGGCCCAGACGTGTTCGTTCATTTTTCTGCTATTAATTCAAATGGTTTTAAATCATTGAATGAGGGCGACAAAGTTAGTTTTGAAGTTGAACAAGGTCAAAAAGGTCCAGCTGCAGTCAACGTGACTGTATTATAAAAGAATTTATTAAAACAAGGCGTTTTCTCTGGCGGGAAAACGCCTTTCCTGTTTGTCAGGCTGCGATAAAGCCGATCATATTTCCTTTATCCCTTCTCAAGAAAAAGAGGGAAGGATACCTCAAAAGTCAGTTTTCTACCTCTGTCTTCCCTAAGGCCAATCTTTCCCCCGTGGGCCTCGATAATTGTCCTGGCGATAAACAGCTTTGATATGGTCATATTTTCTTCGCTTCGGATAGTAAATGGTTCGAACATATCTGTATTTTCCAGATCCATCATCCCGGTATCCGGGAGTGATATTGCAACTGTTGTTTGGTTTTCTTCACATCTTCCATCTATTTCAAAAACTTGTCCGTTTGTCTGGGAACACGCCATAAAATCAAATAGGATAGAAAACGCTTCTTTAATCAGAAGCGTGTTCATATGGACCGTATCCGGGTGTGACTGCCAGTTGAAACGCGCCTTTATCTCCGGTTTACCTGCTATTTGCCGCCATTTTAAAAACACGTCCTTTACTATACGTTCAATATGGCGGCTCTCTCCCTTGATGACGGCAAAGTTCAAAACTTGCCGGTAATTCAGGATATAAGTTTTTATCCGTTCGTTTTCTCCCATCAGAAGTCGCAGTATCCTGCTCCCGCCGGGACTTAAGGTCTCATTTTTTAATCCATGAATGACAAGATCAATATTATTTAAAAAATTTATGGTTTCGTGGTGAAGTTTTCTGGTGATCCCCGTTAGTATCAATTGACTTCGAAGATGATCCGGGCCTGTTTCTTTTTCTTGGTCCTCGAAATTACCGTGATTTTTCCGCGGCAGGAATACAAGTTTTGCAGTGTATACGCGAAGTGCAGCCACTGCGCCCAAGGCAGCAATGAATGCGGTCGCGGAGCCGGCGATAAACCATAAATAAATTTCCGATTGGAACTTCTGAAGCAGATAAAAAATAACACTGGACAGGACTGTTGTTCCGACGGCAATCGTCACGGCAAAAACATCAAGTTCCCAATTCACATTTCCGGTAGAAAATGTTTTCATGGACTTCCCTTTGATTTAATCAGCTTCCTGAATATTGTATTTACGAATTTTTTCAATAAGCGTTTTCCTTGCAATACCCAGCATCTCTGACGCTCGCGTTTTGTTGAATCCTGATTTTTTCAACGCAAGACCAATGACATATTGCTCCATCTGCTTGAGATTCATGCTTGATAGATTTACGGAGGTTTCGGAAGCAAATGGAATGTCGCGCGTCGTAATCTTGCTTTCCCGGCAGGTAATGACGGCGCGCTCTATCACATTTACGAGTTCCCGAACGTTACCCGGCCACTGGTAAGAAATCAGTGCGTCCATTGCACTTTCGGATATTCCTTCAAGGTAACGATGGTAAGCAGTAGAGAAGTGTCTGAGATAGTATTCGGCAAGTAGCGGAATATCTTCTTTTCGATCTCTGAGGGGCGGAGTTTCGATGACATAAGTGTTGAGTCGGTAAAGAAGATCCTGCCGGAATCGTCCCTGTGTAACCGCGTCTTCTAGCGGTGTGTTGGTAGCGGCGATTATTCGAAAATCAGAATATATGGGTGATACTCCCCCGACGCGTTTGAATTCATGGGTTTCAAGAACACGCAACATTTTGGATTGAAGGGTCATGGGTGCATTGCTTATTTCATCAAGAAACAGAGTTCCTTTGTCTGCAATTTCAAAAAGTCCTTTTCTCCGGGCAACGGCACCGGTAAATGAACCTTTTTCATGTCCGAACAACTCGCTCTCCATTACACCGAGTGAAAGCTCAGAGCAATTGATGGCAAAAAACCCCTTGTTCTGCCTTCCGCTTTGATCATGAACGGCTCTTGCCACAAGTTCTTTCCCGGTTCCGGTTTCACCGTAGATCAGGACGGTGACCTTGAGTTCGGCAACCACTGCGATCGATTCCCGTACTTGTGTTATCCGATCGGATCTGCCGATGATGGATGTTAGCCGTTTCGATTGGAGTGCCTTTTCTTTGCGAAGGGCTTCGATTTCTCCCAGCATTCCGCGTTTGTCCACGGCTTCCCGGATTGTTGACCAGAAAAGCTCGAGCTTATCGTCGATCGGTTTTTCAAAATAATGAAATGCCCCTTGTTTTATCGCAGCAATTGCCTGTTCCGACGAACCGTATGCAGTAATCAGGATGAAGGGAATATCCGGATGCATGTCCTGGATTTGCAGAAGCAGTTCTGTTCCGGACATCTTTGGCATCTGATTATCCGAGATAACCACATCCGCCTTGTTCTTGCTTAAATAATCCAAGGCCTTTTTAGCGGAGTTAAACGGAATGACTTCGAAAAAATTTGCTTCCGGGAGGCAGCAGAACAATTCCAGGAAGATTTCGTTATTGTCGATGAGTAGTATTTTTGGTTTTTCCATAGCTTTGAGATAACAGAAAATATCGATCATGTCTAAGGAAATTGGGTATTTGCTTACTTTTTAACCCGTCGTAACGTTTGGTTACACCGGTGGAAGATAGTATTGTAACAAATTGTTACAGTAATTCTATAAATAATCTAAGTTTAATAAAATAGTAAGTTATATCAATTATTTAAAAAATAAAAAAGAATAGAAAAGATGGCATGTTTGTTGCTTTGGTAAAGGTGGTTACTGAAAAAGGCAAAAGCCTGATCATCCAGTGATTTCTTCTGAATTCAAGAAATGCCAATAACTCTAAACGAGCGAGGTTCCGGTATGTAACAGGGGCTTCAATAAAGGGGGGAAGCTCAATGCAAGACAGTCTTCATGGGGTTGTCAAGAATATCCTGGGAAAGGATATATTGGAGATCAAAATACTCGATACTGGAAAATTCAATGAACATAATTACAAAGATTGTGCGTTTATCCGGATTGCCGGGGTCAATGACCCGGAATTGTCTTCCGGGATATTGAACGTAAGCAATATAGAAAAATTGAAGAACAAGGAAGTTAACTGTATTATTCTTGCAAAAGACAGCGATGGCAACGCGATCGCCGTGGTCCAGTGTATTAATTGAAAAAGCGCGGAGGCCTGAACAAGGGTTGAAGGCCCCGAGTCCCGGTGCGCACCGGGGATAATTTTCCCGTATGCTCGGTCTCATATCGTTTAGAGGCTCAAAATCCTTTACATTGGGTAAGCCACAACCCTGCGATTCGGGGTTTG
>SLIE01000219.1 GCA_007135795.1 Desulfobacterales bacterium | reverse complement strand
CTGGCGTATTCGGGCTTGATGGGACGGATATGAACCGGGCATTTTATTTTCGGGGATATCCCGGTGAAAACCGCTCCATGGTGCTGTCCGATATTATTGAACATTTGAAGCGGACATATTGCCGGGATGCAGGGGTCGAATACATGCACTTGCAGGACCCGGAAGAACGCAAGTGGCTTCGGGACCGGATTGAATCTCCACGGGATGCATCCTCTCCGAACTCTGAAGAAAAGCTCCGGATTTTGCAAAAACTTTGTGAAGCTGCCGCCTTCGAACAGTTTATTCACAGGAAATATCTCGGTCAAAAGCGGTTTTCAGGAGAAGGGGCGGATGCAATGGTCCCCATGATCGATGCATTGATCAGTCACGCGGCCGACCAACACGAATGCAGGAAAATTATTATGGGGATGGCCCACAGGGGTCGCCTCAGCATTCAGACCAACGTGCTTGGGAAATTTTATGAAGATATTTTCAGGGAATTTGAAAACCAGTATAACCCGGATGCTAATGTGGGAGCGGGGGATGTCAAGTACCATTCCGGGTTCGATGGGGAAGTGAAGACCCGCGGGGGCAATGCGGTTAACGTGATCCTGGCGCATAACCCGAGCCACCTGGAATCCGTCGACCCCGTGGTACAGGGGATTGCCCGGGCACACCAGGAAGAAGACGGGCAACCCGCTGTTCTGCCGCTTCTTCTGCACGGGGATGCGGCATTCTCCGGTCAGGGGATTGTCGCGGAAACGCTCAGCATGTCTGGAATTGATGGCTATTCGACCGGGGGAACGATCCACCTGGTTATCAACAACCAGATCGGCTATACCGCCCTTCCCGAAGACCTGCGGTCTACGCGCTATGCCACCGACATCGCCAAGATGCTCATGGTTCCGATTTTTCATGTCCATGGCGAATCCCCCGAAGCGGCTGTAGAAATTATCCAGCTTGCCGTGGATTACCGGATGGCATTTGCCAAAGACGTGGTCATAGATCTGGTTTGTTTCCGCAAATACGGACACAATGAAGGGGACGAGCCGTATTTCACCCAGCCGCTTATGTACGAAAGAATTAAAAACCGGCCATCGTTGCATGAACTTTATGCCGGGGAGTTGCAGGAAGCGGGCATAATCGACGAGGCTGGGGTCGGAAAAATACGAAAAGAGATTGATGAATGCCTTCAAACGGCCCATGACAAGGCGGTCGGTGAAAAAAAAGCCGGGCAGGCGAAACCTTCGGAACAAAAGCTTGGGAAATCTTCCGGAAAGAAGCGGGGCGTCGATACCACGGTAAAATCGTCACGTTTGAAAACCCTTTCCGAAACCATCAATACCATGCCGGAGGGGTTCAGACTTCATCGAAAGCTGGAGCGGTTGTTTCAGACCCGGCACGAAGCGGTTGCCAAAGGGACGGGGATCGACTGGGCCAATGCGGAATTGCTCGCCTTTGCATCGATTATTCAGGACCGGACGCCCATACGGCTTTCAGGCCAGGACAGCCAGCGGGGGACTTTCAGTCAGCGCCACAGCGTTGTTTTTGATACCGAAACCAATGAACCGTATATTCCATTGAACAGCATTGAAAATGGCCAAAGGTTGTTCTACCCGATTAACAGCCTTCTTTCCGAAGCCGGGGTCCTTGGTTTCGAATACGGTTATTCCCTTGTCAAAAAGGAGGGATTGACCATCTGGGAAGCCCAGTTCGGGGATTTCGCCAATAATGCCCAGGCGGTTATCGATCTCTACGTTGCAGCCGGAGAGACCCGTTGGGGGTGTGAAAGCGGCTTGGTGATGCTGCTTCCCCACGGGTATGAAGGGCAGGGACCGGATCATTCCAGTGCCCGGATCGAGCGCTTCCTGCAACTCGCCGCAGACGATAACATACGTGTCTGTCTTCCCACCACACCGGCACAATATTTTCACCTGCTGCGACGCCAGGCTCAAAATCCGGTACACAAACCGCTGGTGATCATGACACCAAAAAGCCTGCTCCGTCACCCCGAAGCGGTATCAAACCTGAAGTCGCTGTCCGCAGGTGAGTTCAGCGAGGTGATAGATGACCCGAATGCGCCTGAAAAGCCGAAAAAGGTGATTTTCGTCTCTGGCAAACTTTTTTATGAGCTTAGCAACGCAATAGAGGAAAACAAGCGAAAAGACATTGCCCTGGTTCGCGTGGAACAGCTCTATCCGTTTCCTGAGAAAAGTCTTTCTGTAATAATAGACAACTACAAAGGGTGTGATACGTGGGTATGGGCCCAGGAGGAGCCGGAAAACATGGGCGCATGGCGATTCATGGCGCCGCTGTTTGAAAAGGCTTTTTCACTGCGCCTGTATTACAGGGGGAGAAAAGCATCAGCAAGCACCGCAACCGGTTATCATCACGTGTTTGTGGAGGAGCAGAAAGCGCTTGTTGCGGATGCTTTGAAATAAAATACAGCCTGGAAGGCAGTTGGGTATTTTGTCCCATGACACGTACATGAAAAATTTCAATCCTGCTATTTGTATTTTTGCAAGGAGATAAGATGAAAGTCGATATAAAGGTCCCCGAAGTCGGTGAATCCGTTCGTGAGGCGATACTTGTCGAGTGGCTTAAAAAAGACGGCGATGTTGTGGAAAAAGACGAACCGCTGTTTGTCATTGAAACCGATAAAGTCACCCTGGAGGTTCCAGCGGCTGACAGCGGCATCCTTGAAACCATGGTCGAGGAAGGCGAACTTGTCGAAATCGGCAAGGTGGTCGGACGAATCGATACCAGCGGCACAGTTGAAAAAAAGCAGGCTGCTCCGGTAACCCGGGAACCGGTATCTGAAAAGCCGGATACCTTAAAAAAAGAACCCCAAACCCTTCCCCCTTCGGTACGGCGAATGGCCGCGGAGTATGATATCGATGTCTCACAAGTAACGGGTACCGGTAAAAACGGCCAGGTAACCAAGGAAGATATGATTTCATATCTGAAATCGGAAAAAGAGAAGGAAAAGCCGGAAAAAGAAAAACCCGAAAAAGAAAAAGCCCCGACGGCAAAGCCACAGGAACAAACTGTTTCCCGGGTGCCCGGAACAGAAGAGACCACCCGCAAGCCCATGTCCCCCATCCGGAAAACAATTGCCGCACATTTGCTGGCTGCAACGCAGAACACGGCAATGCTGACCACCTTCAACGAGATCGATATGAGCCGGGTAAAGGATATTCGGGCGAAGTTCAAGGATGCGTTTTTTGAAAAGCACGGCGTCAGGCTCGGGTTCATGTCCTTTTTCATCAAGGCGTCCGTTGCCGCGTTAAAAGAATTCCCAGACGTCAATGCGTCAATTGAAAACAATGAGATCATTTATCATCATTACTATCATATCGGCGTGGCCATTGGGTCTGAAAAAGGGCTGGTGGTACCGGTCATCCGCCATGCCGACATGCTGGGGTACGCCGACATTGAATCCGGCATCAATGAATTGGCGGACAAGGTCAGGAAAAACCGCCTCGCAATGTCGGATCTTGACGGGGGGACGTTTTCGATTACCAACGGCGGGATCTACGGATCATTGATGAGCACGCCGATACTGAACATGCCGCAGAGCGCCATCCTGGCCATGCATAAAATCGAAAACCGCCCCGTGGCCATGCACGGGGAGGTGGTTATCCGTCCGATGATGTATGTGGCATTGAGTTATGATCACCGTATTATTGACGGCAAAGATGCCGTTACCTTTTTGCGGCGGATCAAGGAGTTCATCGAAAATCCGGAACGCATGTTGATGGAGATATGAAATGAGTGAAAATACCGCGTACGATCTTTTGGTTATCGGCGCCGGTCCCGGTGGTTACGTGGCTGCGGCCAGGGCAGGACAACTGGGAATGAAGGTTGCCTGCGTGGATAAAAGCGACAGACTGGGCGGTGTTTGCCTGAATGTTGGCTGTATCCCCAGCAAGGCGCTGCTCGACTCGTCGGAGCATGTGGAAACTGCAAAAAAATCGTTTGGCGACCACGGTATTCGGACAACCGGCCTGGAGATAGACCTGGATGTCATGATGAAAAGAAAAGACCAGGTAGTAAGTGATCTTACGGACAATGTCCGTACGCTGCTCAAGGCAAACAAGGTTGAAATCATCCAGGGAACGGCCCGGTTTAAAAGCGACACCGTGGTTGAAATCAAGGACGGGTCAAAAAAACAGGAAATTTCGGCGAAACATATTTTATTGGCCACCGGGAGTTACCCGGTTGAAATTCCGGGTATCAAGATGGATGGCCGTTTTATCGTTTCTTCGACCGAAGCGCTTTCTTTTGACAAGATTCCGGATCGGATGGTGGTGGTTGGCGGGGGGAGCGTTGGTCTTGAAATCGGCTCCATCTGGTCCAGGCTGGGAACAGCGGTGATTGTCGTAGAAATGTTGCCGGCCGTGGTGTCCCGAATGGATGGGCAGCTGAGCCGCCGGCTGCTTCGCATCCTTAAAAACCAGGGGATCGAGTTCCGTTTAAAAACCCGTGTGACGGGTATCGAAAAAAAGAAAAACCGGGCCCAGGTGGAAATCGAGGATGAAAACGGCAACCGTGAGGTTCTTGCCTGTGACAAGGTTCTTGTCGCGATCGGGCGCAAACCATTGACCGAAGGACTGGGCCTGGAAAATACGGGTGTTGAATTGGATGAAAATGGATTTGTCACGGTTGGCGAAAATTTTCGCACAAGCGTGACCCATATCTATGCCATTGGTGATTTGATCGGCGGCTGGATGCTCGCGCACGAAGCCTCGGCAGAAGGACGGGCTGCGGTTGAAGGGATGGCCGGGAAGCATGCATTTGTGAATTATGAGGCAATCCCCAACATTATTTACACATTTCCGGAAGCGGCATCCGTGGGTGCGACCGAAGAAGCGTTAAGAGCATTGAAGATCGATTATTGCACGGGAACCTATCCCTTGACCGGGGCCGGCCGGGCACGCTGCATGGGGGAGACGGAGGGTTTTGTGAAAGTGCTGTCGAATCGCGAAACCGATCGGTTACTAGGTATTCACATTATCGCACCAAGGGCATCGGACATGATCGCGGAAGCCGTTCTGGCCATGGAATTCGGGGCATCTTCGGAAGATATCGGCAAAATTGCTCACGGACATCCCACATTTGCCGAGGCCCTTCAGGAAGCCGCGCTTGTTTCGCAGCAATGTTCGATCTATGCGGGATAGTGGTGGATGATTTTTTCTTTTAATAACTTGCCAGTGGAAGACTAACGTATAAAAGGGTTCCTTCCCCCTCATAAGATTTTATGAAAAAGGAGCCACCGCAGATTTCCGTTTTTTCCTTTATTTCTGTCAATCCGTACCCGGTGGTTTCAAGACAGTTCGGGGCGAGTTGCATATCGGTATTAAACCCGCACCCATTGTCCTTTACCTCAATTTCAATCCGATCGACCGCCTGGGTGAGATAGAGCCATATGGTATCCGCCTTGCTGTGCTTGATGGCATTTGCCATGGCTTCCTGGATGATTCGGTAGATTACGATTTTCAAGGGTTCCTCAATACTTTCTTCTTCCATATTAAGGGTAATTACAAATGAAATACCGGGACAGGATTCACGAAGCCTTCGGCAGCACCATTTAATGGTGGCTTTTAAACCAAGGTCATCCAGGATGGTAGGCCGTAATCCGGCAGATATCCGCTTGGTTTTTTTTATGGCGTCCTGGAGGTGCCCAACCGTTTTATTTAATGATTCCGCAATTTCAGGATCATCGTGGTTTTTTGATAAAATGTCTTCAAGTCGGAATTTTATTGCCGCAAGACTTCCGCCCAGGCTGTCATGAATTTCCCTGGCAATGACTTTTCGCTCGTTTTCCAATATGGCCATTGTTCTGTGGGACAATTGGCGCAGCTTTTCATGATCGACACAAAGATCGCCCGTCATAGAAATCTCCCTGGAGACGCTTTCGCTATTTTCCGTATTTGTCTCCGTGTTCCGATGTCGTTCGGTTTCTTTTGAATCCGATGGTGTTCCAGTGGGTTCAGCACTAGACTCGCTTTTCTCCGGGATGCCGGTGAATGTCAATAAAAAGCTGTCTGGCGCTTTCCTGTTCGTTGACGTCATGAGCAACCCGCGTACGCAGATAGGAATGATCGCTTCTTCCGATACGCACATGTGGAACTTTTCACTGGTGGCGAAATTGTATCCCGATAAAAGCTGATTCAAAAACAGTCTGAAGCGGATGCGGTCATCTTTTATCACAAATTGCTCGATATGTCGTTTGATCATCCGCATGCTGCCCATACCCAGTATTTGAGTTCCCGCAACATTGATATCGATGATATGTCCGTCTATATCGAGGAAGAGATGCCCAAGGGATTCAAACTCATATTTCTTGGGAAATTGCGGAGACGAAAATTCCGTTTCATAATTCGGATCGTTCAGGTGCTCTTGTTTCAGAGCAAGATTTATGATCGATGCGGTGTTTTTGTGAGTTAATATTGAGTAATCACGATATGTTATATCTTCTTCCGTGAAATTATGCAACTGACCGCCTGCCTGGATTCTGTTGCTCTTTCCAGAAAATTTTTCAAATTGTAATTTTTTGTTTTCCATTTTGGATCGCTTTTTGAAAATCTTCTTTAACATCCGGTGCAGGGTCGGTTTTTATGCATTCAATCCGCGTGGGCCGGTGCCCTCAAAAGATGGATTGAAAAAACACATTGCCTTATTGAACCTTTTGAATCTTTTCTAATAATAGAATAATTCTGATACACGCAATAATCAAAAACCATGGAAAGAAAAATGTTTAAAAAGTATAAAACCCTATTTTACGGAATATATCCTTTCTCTTTCATCAGCCGCCAACGGGTTCCAATTGACAGCCTGTTATCAGTATCCTATGGTATCAGGACGATATGTGGTGACGGATTTAAAACCATACAGTGAAGCCGATAACTATAAAATGCACATTGATCTGAAGGGAATCAGTTTTCGACACGAAAAAACCGATACCCTGGTCTTTCAAAATACCGATTACAGAATCCAGGGCCCTGGATTCAATGCGATATTCGGCCCCTCCGGGGTGGGGAAAACCACCCTGGCCAGGATTATTGCCGGGGAAACCCGTAACTTTAACGGCCTTGTGGACAAGATGGGGACCACCAGGATTCTGTATACTTACAACATGGAACGATTGCCCAACTGGTCTTCCCTCGGAGAACATTTCTCAGCCGTATCCGGTGCCTCGAAAAAAGCGTACTTGGAAGAAATTATTGATATCTTCGGCCTGGGATCGGTAATAAACGCCCGGTTTTCGCAGCTTTCGCTCGGCCAGCAGAACCGGGCAAACCTGACCCGCTACCTGGTTCAGGATTTTGATGTACTGATCATGGACGAGAGTCTTGCCAATGTGGATGAAGCCACCAAGCAGCGGATCATTCTTAAAATTAAACAAGCGTTTCCGGAAAAAATCTTTCTCTACATCTCTCATAACGTGGTGGAGGTAGCCCGGTTCTGCAAGGATATCATTGTGGTCCGGCGTCCCAACAGGCAGCCCCAGGTAAAAACCGTGTCCGGCTTTGATTTTTCCGGAAAAGAAGAACCTGACCAGCAAACCCTGGAACACATCATGCTGGAGATCATGAATGCTTCATAGGCGGATCTACCAGTTTTTCATTATTTATTGTCTTGGTCTTTCCGGACTTTTTGCATTTAAATATACCCTGGGGCTTTCCGATTATGTCATCCCTTCCCCAACGGATGTGTGGTCTACGGCGCAGGAGTATCTTTTCCCGTTTTCCATGGATGTTCTGGATACTCTTGGCGTGGCGGTTGTGGGTCATATGATATCCATTTGTCTTGCCGCCGTCGTTGCCGTGATCGGCGGAAAAGCAAACTGGATTGGTTCCTTTATAAAGATGGCCGCATATAACATTCAGGCTTACCCGATTGTGGCGGTGGCGCCCATAATATTCATTCTCTTTGGCGACGGCCTGACTTCGAGGCTGTTGATTACTGCCATGATCTGCTATTTCCCATTGCTTCTCTCCTTTATCGGTATTGTTTCCCAACCCGTACCCGACATAGAACATTTCTACGATGTTACCGGGCAGACCACCTGGTGGCTCCCCTTGAAAGTGCGAATGTTCGAAAACACCGGCAAGCTCATTACGGTGATTTCCGGCAGCGCCACTGTTGCCATGGTGGGAACCATCATTGCGGAATTTATTGCCGCTGATGCCGGAATCGGTTATCGTATTCGTATAGCCTTATATCAAAGCGATCTTTCCAAAATTCTGGTGGCATTGTTTCTCATCGGGATATGCACCTCCCTGTATTTGTTTGCCCTTGAATTTATGGGAAAAAAGATTCAGCAGAGGATGGATGTTCAATAAAGGAGACGTTGCGTGAAAATTTATCAGATCGTTAAACGTTTGCTGATCATGATACTGGTCTGGCTGGTACTCGTCCCTTCAGGATTTTGCGGGGAACCCCTTACCGAAATCAACTACAGGCTGAAATGGCTGCTCAATACCAGTGCCGCAGGTGATATTTATGCGGACAGGGGAGGGTATTTTGTCGAAAACGGATTAAGGGTTGTGGTAAAATCGGGTGGTCCCGAGCGTGATCCGATCAAGGAACTTGAACTGGGGCGGGCCCATTTCGGGGTGGCATCGGCAGACCAGGTTATCCGGGCGCTTTCCAAAGGCGCAAAGGTAAAAGTCATTGCCCAGTTGTTCCAGATCAATCCGCTGCAGTGGATCTACAGGCCGGATGAAATCACTGTTTCAACTCCGGACGACCTGAAAAACAAAACCATCGGCATCACCTTCGGCGGAATTGATGAAAACATCATGAAAGCCATACTGGCCAAGTCCCGGATTAATGAATCGCAAGTTCACCTTTACAGCGTTCGATATGATTTCACCCCGTTTTACCAGGGAAGAGTTGACTTGTGGCCCATCTATCGTAACGCGCAGGGCCCGATCATAGGCGCCCGCATGGAAAAAGCCGGAGAAACCGTCGGTTATTTTAACCCTGATGCGCACGGCATTCATTCAGTCGCCAACTCCGTGATCACCTCGGATGAAATTCTGCGCGATCAACCCGAGTTGGTTGAAAATTTCCTTTCAGCCTTGCTCAAGGGCTGGGAAATGGCCATGGATCCGGATAATGCTGAAAAAACCATCGCCATGATTCATGACGCGGACAGGGATACACCCCTTGCGGTCATTGCCGAACAACTCTCATTGACCAGGGGATTTATTCAGCCGAATCCTGACATACCGATTGGCCGGATTGATGTTGAGGCCTGGAAACAGACCGAACAAATGATGCTTGATCAGGGCATGATCGATATCCCGGTTCATATTGAAAAGGCTTTGGAGGTTCGCTGAAGAACATCATCGAGAGATGGTCAAAACACCGGCAGGGGTTCCTCTGTGATACTGACCAGAGGGGTGCATTTATGGACATGCAATTTAAAGATGTCCCGGGTAGCGGAGTTGACTGATATGGCTGCCTTGTAATTTTCTCTGGGCGAAAATCGGAAGAACGTCCATTGATCAGGCGCATCATTAAGTGATTCATCAAAGTAAATATTCGTTCCCTGGTCAATTTTAAAACCGAATTTGTCCAGCCCAATTGAAAGGCCCATCCCTTTAGCTTTGATGTAGGATTCCTTCAAGGTCCAGATGTCAAAAAAAGCACTTTGTCTCTCTTCGACAGGGCGTTTTCGCAGATAATCGGTTTCATATTTTGTGAAGAACCGGTCAGCAAGGCTTAAATCAATCTTCCGGTGCTGGGTCTCGATATCCACGCCAATTTCACTATTGAGTATCAGCGCACAGGCGGTCATCCCGCTGCAGTGGGAAAGATTGAATTTAACCGGGATCGGGACAAGCCCCGGCTTTAACGCCGGCTTTCCGTAGGAATTTTCCATGAATTCAAAATGTGCAGGGTGCATCCCTGTACAGGCGGATAATACAAAACGTACCAACGACCGCGTAATCAGGCAACTGTGTCGATCTTTTTCAAAAACATACCGGTCTGTTTTGATTTTTTCCGTTTCGCTGATGATCGAGCGATAACGATCCAGCAGCATTGGATCCTGTATCTCATTCACCAGGCTATAGAAAAAATGTATTTCATTTTGTTTGAGCAGGATTGTGTCCAAAAGGAAATACCTTTTAAGCTTTTGTCGTTCGCGTCCGGATTATGCCCTTTAACCATAGGCAATAAAATCTGTCAATATCAATGGTGAAATACAGACATATATCGAAAAAAACGCTTAATGATAATTGCGCTTTGCTTTAATAAAGGGGTATTATATGTTTCTATCAGTTGCTTGAAAAGTGATGGCGTCGTAAAAAGTCCCATCTACTTCGTTGTAGCGATTTTTCATCCACTCGGAATACTATATGTATGCCGTCGCGAATGAAAAATCACTACGCCTTGTATATGGAACTTTTAACTTAGCCATCTTTACAGATTTTGTGACTTTTTAAGAGTGCATCAAAAGAGCCATCAACAATTTATCAATGTGGGGAGCAAACGCATGACGGAAGAAAAAGAGCAGGTCCCTCATTATGATGTGTATTGGCAGGAAGAGCCGTACTATTACCCTTCGCCCGGGTTTGTCGGGCAAGCCAATTGCTCGGATCCGGATATTTTCGACCGATTCACGCTGGACAAGTTCCCGGAGTGTTTCAGGGAATTCGCTGATCTTCTGCATTGGGACAAGTACTGGCACACCACCTTTGACAGCAGTGATGCGCCATCCTGGAAATGGTTTGTCGGTGGAAAGCTCAACGCGTGTTACAACTGCGTGGACCGGCATCTTGCACAATACCGAAACAAGACCGCCATCCATTTTGTGCCTGAATCGGAAACGGCGCGCATTGAACACATCACTTACCAGGAACTTTACCGGCGGGTGAATGAACTGGCAGCCGTACTGCGCGATGACATCGGGCTCAAAGCGGGTGACCGGGTCACCCTGCATCTGCCCATGACCCCGGAACTTCCCATCACCATGCTGGCCTGTGCCCGGTTGGGGGTGATCCATTCCGAAGTCTTTGCCGGATTCAGCGGAAGGGCCTGCGGAGATCGGATCTGGGATTCGGAAAGTGCCGTATTGATCACCATGGACAGTTACTATTTCAACGGTGAACGCCTTGACCACAAGATCAAGGCGGACGAGGCAGTGGAGACGGCCATAAAACAGGGCCAACGCGTGAACAAGGTGCTTATATGGAGACGGCATCCGGGAACGTATTCATCCCCCACACCCTGGGTTGAAGGGCGCGATTTTTTTCTGGATGAAATGGTTCGAAAGAGAAAGGGACAGCTTATCGAACCGGTCTCCATGCCGGCGGAAGAGATTCTCTTTCTCATGTACACCAGCGGCTCCACCGGTCGTCCCAAGGGATGCCAGCACTCCATTGGCGGGTACCTGTCCTATGTGGCCTGGATGTCCAGGCATGTCCAGGATATTCATCCCGAAGACGTCTACTGGTGCATGGCCGACATTGGTTGGATCACGGGGCATTCCTTTATTGTCTATGGCCCCCTTGCCCTGGCCGCCAGTACCGTAATTTTCGAGGGTGTATCCACATATCCGGATGCCGGACGACCCTGGCGAGTGGCCGAGGAACTGGGGGTGAACATCTTTCACACATCGCCCATCGCTATCCGGGCATTGCGCAAGGCGGGTGCGGATGAGCCTGAAAAATACAATTACCAGTTCAAGCACATGACAACGGTGGGAGAGCCGATTGAACCCGAGGTCTGGCGCTGGTATTACCACGTGGTGGGAAAGGGGAGGGCGGTTGTCGTGGATACCTGGTGGCAGACCGAGAACGGGGGGGTTTTGTGTAGCACCATCCCCGGGATCGCACCCATGAAACCGGGAAGCACAGGTCCGGGGGTACCTGGAATTCATCCGGTCATCTTCGATGATGCGGGGAACGAGATCTCACCCGAAGACGGGAAGGCAGGCAATATCTGCATTAGAAACCCCTGGCCCGGCTCTTTTCAGACGATCTGGAAGAACCGGGAGGGTTACGTAAAAACCTATTATGAGCGGTATTGCAAGAACCCCGAAAGCACGGACTGGCGGGACTGGCCATATATGACCGGGGATGCCGCATTAATGGCCCCGGACGGGTATGTGCGCATCCTGGGACGGATCGAGGACGTGATTGAAGTGGCGGGACACCGCCTGGGGACCAACGAGATCGAATCCGGCGCCCTGAATGTGAGCGAAGTGGCCGAAGCCGCCGTGGTGGCTGTAATCGATGATGACAACAAAGGATATGTGCCCCACCTTTATATTTCCCTGAGACCGGGCGTGGCCCCCTCGGCGGCCCTGGAGGATAAAATATCGGAAGCCATTGTCGATGGCGTCGGTGAGATTGCCCGGCCGGCCAGGATCATTCTGGTGCCGGACATGCCGAAAACCCGTTCCGGCAAGCTGATGCGCCGGGTCCTGGCTTCCATTTCCAACTATCATGATGTGGGGGATGTAACCACTCTGGACAACCCCGCAATCGTGGAGACGATCCGAAAACAGGTTCAGGACTGATTGTTGCAGGCTGTTATATCAGGATGGAATTTTTGGTGGCACTTTATTTGTGCCGACCTCTTTAGGAGATCCCGAGATTGGGGCTCAACTCCATGCGCATTTTATCCTGGGCTTTCCTGATTCGCTTGAACGCTTCTCTAAGCATCTGCTGCTCGATGTGGGTCAATAAACCGGGATTGACGTCATTGTTCGGTGGGATGCCCAGTTCGGCAATGCATTTGGCCTGGTGGTTCAGCCGCGTGTGCATGAGTACGGAATAGGCCTTGATCAGTTCATTCGCTTCCTCTTTTCCCAAGGCGTTCAATTTGATCATGCTTTGCAGTCGATCAAACGTATTGGTGTGGGAAATCCCATGTTTTAAGGCGTAGAGCCTGGCGAAATCGACAATCAGGCGCATGGGGCTTTTGATATCGAGTGTGTCTTTTTTTCGCTTCTTGCCGTGCAGGATGAGATTGCCGAAAAAATCCAACGGGACCTTGAAATAAAGGGCATTTTCCGCCAGATGCCGGAAGAATGCCTCCCAGCCGCCCAGTGTATCATGGAGGTAGTGTCGCAACTCCTGGACGAGCGCGCCTTCCCCGAACCCCAATCGGAAATCGAAAAAAATGCTGGCTTGCAGGAGATCTTCCGGTTCTGCCGCCCGGATCCAGGTTCGGAAGTGTTTTTTCCATCGGGAAATCGGCTGGCACCACTTGGGGTTTCTGGCCATAATATCGAACTCGCAAAAGGCATACCCGACCTCGTTGAGCTGGTCGCAGACCTTTTTGCCCAGGGCCAGGAAAAAAGCCTGCGTCTCTTGCACTTTCTCTTCCGGAACATCTTGAAAAATGATCGCATTGTCCTGATCCGTTTTCAACGTCTGTTCCCGGCGGCCTTCACTGCCCATGAGCATAAAAGCAAAGGGGACCGGCGGGGGGCCGGTTTCCTTGAGGCTCATGGTTATAATTTTTTCCAGGATGGCGTCGGAAACAGCGGTGATAATCCTGTTCAAGTGCTCTACTTTGGCGCCGTGCTCCAGCAGGGACGTAATCATGCCGGGTTGCTGGGAATGCAGGATGGATAAAGATGCAATGTCCGTTGCCTCGCGAATATCGTGCATCAGAAAAACAGGTGAGCGGCCCTGGGCCAT
>SLIE01000098.1 GCA_007135795.1 Desulfobacterales bacterium | reverse complement strand
TAGAGAATATTACACAGCGTAAAAAAGCAGAAGAGGCCTTGCGGGCGTTAACAGACACCCTTGAGCAGCAGGTTGCCAAGCGGACTGAATTGGCAGAGGCCCGGTCCCGGCAATTGCAGGAACTTACGATAGAGCTGGTCGAAGCGGAAGAACGGGAGCGCCGGAGAATTGCCGGTCTTTTGCATGATGACCTGCAGCAACTCCTGGCGAGTGCATGGATCCAGGTGCAAGCGACAAGGGAACGACATCCGTCTATTGATTCACTGAAGAATGTGGAATCAACGCTGAAGGAATCGATTGAAAAATCCCGGAATCTTTCACACGAGCTGACCCCGCCCGTATTACAGCAAGGGGACCTGGTTTATACCATCGAGTGGCTGGCACACCGGATGAAAAAGCAGTTCGGGCTGCAGGTCAGTGTAGAAAAAACAGCCCTCCCCCACTTTAAAAACGCTCCTTTAAAGGTATTCATATTTAAAACCGTGCAGGAATTGTTGTTCAATATAGTGAAGCATTCGGGGGTGGAAGATGCCCGGGTAATCTTTTCCGGAAACGAGGACAGCTTTTCCATTACCGTTACCGATCAAGGGCGGGGGTTCGACCCTGATATCCTGTCATCCCATGGGACAGCAGGGCTGGGCCTGTCGAACCTGGCACAACGAGCCAACTCCGTAGGATGCAATCTGGATATCGAAAGTGCTCCGGGCCAGGGAGGCCGGATCATGCTGACGGTGCCTGTAAGCCTGGTGGAAAATGATTGAACCGATGAGGGAGCAAGGGAGTCGGGGTTTGGGGGATCAGCGACAGTTATCCGTTAACATATAGCCGCATGGTGCATTGAAGTTTCATGCATTTTTCCTGGTTTTCTATCCCCCGTCCCAGGAATTTCCATTTCACCCCACGACCTTATCAATGGCCTTCAACAGTTCTGAGGAAGATTGGCTCTTGCTGACAAATCCGTCCGCTCCCGCCTCGCTCATTTTCTTGGCAATACCCTCATCTGCAAACATTGACAGACCAATTACCCGGATCTCAGGGTTTTCAACTTTGATGAGCCGGGTAGCTTCCACACCATCCATTCCAGGCATGGATATGTCCATCAGGATCACATCCGGACTGAGTTGCCGGGCAAGCGCCAGCGCTTCTTCTCCGCTGCCAGCCTCGCCTGCCACCTGGACGCCTGGTTGAGCGGAAATCATGCTGACGAGTCCTTGCCGCATCACCTTGTGATCGTCAACAAGCAGCACTCTGATGTTTTTAAGGCTTGAAGCCGCCTTTTTCTGATGGGAACTTTCAGGTCGATATTCAGCCTCCGGGATGAAAATCGTAGAGTCTTCAATTTCGGGCAGATTGAGTGGAATCCTGAGAGAGACCTGGCTCCCCTTGCCAGGGCCGGTTTTGATCTCCATTTCTCCTCCAAGTGCACGGGTGCGTTCCCGTAAGCTGATCAGTCCCAGCCCGAATCTTTTATCCGGTGTATCCAAAAGGTCCGGATAAAATCCTTTTCCCCGATCACAAACAGAAAGTACGAGTTTATAATCATTGATGGATAGGCAGACATTCGCGTTTTTCACACCGGAATGTTTGAAGCTGTTGAACAGGAGTTCCTGTGCAGCTCGAAAAAGGAAAATCTGAAAAGATTTATCCTTTACTTGATGCGTCAATTCCTCTTTGAGTTGAACCTTCATCCCAAATTGCTCATCCATATGTCGAACCAGCCACTTCAGCCCTGCGGACAGACCAAACTGATACAGCACCGGCGGACTCAATTCATGAGCCAGGCGGCGTGATTTCTCGATTGATTCTTCAAGCATTCGGTCCACATTTTCCAATATTGTGATCGGGGTTCCCTTTTCAAATAAAACTTGTAACTGCATCCGGGCGCTGGCAATAATTTGTTGTAAATCCTCGTGTAAAAATTCAGCGATGTCAGTGCGCACCCTTTCCTCAGTGTCGACTAGTTCCACCGCCAATGCCTGCAATTGCGTTGCCCTTGATTCCGCCAATTGGGTTCTCTCGATCACCCGCCTTTCTAAAGTTGCGTTCAACTCCTGTAATAGCTTCTCCGCCTGCTTGCGCTCCGTGATGTTGCTGGCGGCACCAAACCATTCAATAATTTCGCCGTATTCATCGAATAACGGAACCGCTCGCGAAAACGTCCACCCAATGCTGCCGTCCGCTTGTCGGACCCGGTGTTCCATTTCGAAAATGTTCCTGGTGCGAACAGCTTCGTCAATAACAGCGTTCACGCGCGGCTGATCTTCCGGGGGGATGTAGTCATTAAACCAATTGCGGTTTGCTGTGGAAGAATCGGCCAGAAATTCCCGGCTATGGAGCTGGTGCATCTCACTCCAATCCGGACTCATGCGATATAATACTTCAGAACTGGATGTTACCAGCGCACGATAGCGGGCTTCGCTTTCGCGTAGAGCATCCTCTGCCTGCTTGCGCACCGTAATATCTTCCCTGATTAATACTCCTCCGATAACCTCCGCGCCATGAAAAAGAGGTATGCCTTTAATAGCCTGGTAACCTTCATGGCCTGCTGCAAATTTTGGTATGTGTACCTGATCCAGTATAACCTTTTCTCCATTTAATATCTTTTTCAACTCTGATCCCATTCCAGCAGCTTGAATGCCAGGAAGGTCAGTAATTTTTTTATTCAGGAAGAAATCTCTGTCAAGTTTTCCTTTGGCAAAAACATCGACGTGCCATTTATTTACAAATGTTACAATTCCGGTTTTATCGAAATGCATTATTGAAACCGGGGCTTCTTCGGCTAAAAGTCGGTGTTTGTATTCGCTTTTCCGCAGTTCCTCCTCGGCCTGTTTTCGTTCGGTTATATCTGCGCTGGTTCCCACATATCCAAGGAATTCCCCTGAAGAGGAAAATCGAGGTCTTCCCCATGATTCTATCCATCTCCATTCACTGGTGGCGTGCCAGACACGTGCTATGGCATGAAAGGGACGCCGGTGATGTACGCAAGCTTCAAATTCGACGGTATATGCCGCTGCATCATCGGGATGTATCAGCAATTGCCAACGTCTGTTTTTGACTTCTTCCTCGGTAACACCAAAAAATTCAAGAAAAGTACGATTTACAAATTGCTGTCGTCCCTCGCCATCATGTACCCAGACAATCAATGGCAATCCATCGGCCATTGTCCTGAAGCGTTCTTCACTTTCGCGCAACGATAACTCGGCCAGTTTTTGTCTGGTGATATCATAAGCCGTACTGGTTCCCCCGGTTATTTTCCCGCCGGCATCCCGCATCGGCTCAATAATGAAGTCATACCAATAGGTTCCATCACTTCTGTCGAAGGGGATTGTTTCATGCATGCTTTTCCCGGATTCAATCACCTGCTGCTTCAGCGCCCGCAGTCGCTTTGCGCTTTGTGAGTTATCCAGCTCATCATCACGTTTGCCGATCACAAAAGCCGGGTCAAAGTCGGGATGGGGGTTATAAATCCAGCGGTAGCGTTGATCACGATCAAATTGGGCGGGAACAAAGTTCGAATTCGCAAGCGCGACGCGGAAATTATTTTCACTTTCCCGCAGGGCGTTTAAAAGCCTGTTTCGCTCTCGCAGGTCCAGGCCGATCCCGATCATTGTTTCATCGGAAAGGCTTGTATTGGTCCAGGTGGTGGGTAT
>SLIE01000104.1 GCA_007135795.1 Desulfobacterales bacterium | reverse complement strand
TTTGCGTACACCGGAACGGACCATGTTCGTATCCGTTATTACCGGCCGCCCCGCACGAATGGCGGCAATACCTGCGGCAATAGCATTGTCGTGTATACGGATGGTTTGGATATATTCAAAATCGGCGGTCGTGTGAATGACTCGGCGAACCACGTCCCACGCGGAGGCTTCGAAACCGTGCTTGCCTGCTTCTGCTTCTATAATCGCAAAACTCTTTGTCTCAATTTCATGAGGTAGCATTGATTTTTCCGTTTGGTTAAATGTTGATCAACTCATTCGCCCGCCGCCCCACTCGGTCCTGTCTGTTATGGCAGCAAGACGAAAGATTACATGTTTGATCGGGTTTGTCGGTTGCGCTTCCTTTTTCTCTGTCCAACCGACGAGTCTGCCCTTGACCTTGTCTTATCCCTCATCCCTCGTCACGCATCACTGCTCCGATATTTTCGGCATCTATCGGCAAGCCGACTTCCGATTTCCGGACAGCTTCTGAAGTGAAGGTGTGCGTAGCTCCCAAGGGTCTGCTTATATAGCCATCCGGGACACCGGCGGTTTTGGGCCGCTTTATCCGTTGTTTCGTATACCTGTGTTACATGGGGTGCCTCAGGGCATTCCGACAGGTTGGAGTAGTGATATTCATGCCCCCGCGCTTTCATCCCGGCAGCCGCGATGGGCGTCTCCCCGGAAAATGATATTTCCCGGTACCCCAAGGAAACCAGCCTGCTCTGCATGCGGGTTTCGAAAGGAAAAACACCGGCCATGACGTATTTTTTTTCTGCGGTTGTCACCAGCTGATTGCACAGGTACATGAACCCGCCGCACTCGGCATATACGGGCATGCCGGATTCACACAATCGTCTGATCTGTTGTTTCATGGAAAGATTTTCAGCCAGGGTGTCGGCAAACAGTTCCGGATATCCCCCGCCGAGATAAAGTCCGTGAATGTTTTGCGGCGGCACCGCATCGCGCAGGGGTGAAAAATAAACGATTTCACAACCGTTTTCCCGCAGGAGATCCAGGTTCTCTTCATAATAAAAGCAAAAGGCATTATCCCGCGCCACCCCGATTCGCACGTCAGGTTCGCCCACCCTCGATTGATCGGGCAGATCCACCGGAATATCCGGCAACCCCTTTATCAGAGCGTCCATGTCGATCCCGGTTTCAACAATTGCCGCCAGAGTGTCGATCATTTCGTCTTTTAGTGTGTGGTCATCTGAAGTATAAAGCCCCAGGTGACGGCTTGGGATTTCCACGGCGCTGTTTCGCGGGATTCCGCCCAGGAGCGGCACTTTCTCGCCTGCCATGGCTTCCTGAAGATATTCAAGGTGCCGGGGGCTCCCCACATTATTGGCAACCACCCCGCAGAGGCGGCACGCCGGGTCAAAGACGGTAAACCCCCGTACAATGGCGGCAAAGCTTCTCGCCATGCTTTTGGCGTCCACCACCAGCAGGACCGGCAATCCGAGCCACTTGGCAATCTGGGCGGTCGAACCGGCGTCGGTTTTGCCGTCATACCCGTCAAACAGGCCCATTACCCCTTCCACCACGGCGATATCCATATCCACGGCAGAACGGGAAAAAATTTTCCGGTTTTCATCCGCATCCAGCATCCATCCGTCCAGGTTGCGGCTGGTGTGCCCCGCAATCCGGGTGTGATGACCGGGATCGATAAAATCCGGGCCCACCTTGAAAGGCGCGACGCGCAGTCCCCTTTTGCGCAACGCGGCAAGAAGGCCCAGCGTAAAAGTGGTTTTGCCGCTGTTGCTGGCCGGAGCTGCAACCACCAGGCCTTTTATCATCCGATTATTGGCGCTGCGCCCGTCGTTCGATGTTTCGGAACGACTGTTTGTTTTACTCCCGGTCTTCTGCGTCCGCATGTTGCAGGATCCTTTGTTTCGCTTGCCCGGTAAAATGCGCCGGGTAGAGTATCTCCCCGATCGTTGCGATTCCTTCAAGCAGTCTGAGCGTGGGGCGGCTGACGATTTCCTCGGCCACCAGGTACACCTTCCCTTCCTTTACCGCCCGGATCACCGAATACCCGGGAACGGCCTTGATCTGGTCGACCGACGGCTGGTTCATGTGGCCGGACTGGGCCAGGTAGATATCGATTTTATCCCCCCTGGACAGTAGGCGCTCCATTCCGAAATCGGCGATGTTGGTCCCCCGCGATGGTCGTGCGTCCGGGGCCGCGTTTATCCCCCCTGCGGATTGAAGGGCAAAAAGCGGCATGGACCCCGGAGAAAACGTCTTGTACCGGTTGTGGATGGCTTCAAAATAGACCGTCTTTTTATCTGAAATCCCCTCCGCGACTTGTTGTGCTTCCGCAACCCCTTTTTGAAACCGGTCAATCATTTCCCCGGCTTCATCCTCGCGTCCTGAAAGACGTCCCAGGATGCGCCAGTAAATCAGCATCTCGTCAATATCCCCCGGTTGCAGGGATACCACCTGTATGCCAAACCGGTCAAGCTGCTCCATGAGACGGGGATACCCGTGATCAAGCATGGGGCGTACGATGACCAGATCCGGGCGCATGGCAATGAAGCGCTCCGGGCTGTTCTGGGCTGAAAACAGTTTTTTGCCCGCTGCTTCCTCCAGGGCGGCATCGATGCGGCTAACCCCGATAACCTCATCTGAAAGCCCCAGAAAAAAGAGATTTTCCGTGTGTGCGGAATAAAGCGAAATAATGCGTGTAAACGGCTTTTTCGTACAAATTTCTCTTCCTGCGGCATCGCGGATGGCGTTGCCGTCAAGCAGGGCCATGCCGCTGCCTCGGGCCAGGGCTGTTGCCTGGACGCCGGGTAGAAGGAAACCGGTCCAAACGATAAAAACAATGATTAAAAAATGAGTGACCTTCATCTCAAAAATACCACTTGGGGGGCGTCAAAGGCAGGCTCGATGGCAAGCTTTGCCTCAACACCGAAAATTTCTTTTAAAATGGCCTTGTCCAGGATTTCCCGGGTCGGGCCTGTGGCCACGATCCTGCCTGCTTTCATGAAAACAAGACGGTCGGCATAGCGGGCCGCCAGGTTGATATCATGCATAACAGCCACTACCGTGCGGTTTTCAAGCTTTACCTGCTGCGCGGCAAGGTCGAGCAGGAGCAGGGCATAGCAGACGTCGAGGTTGGCGCATGGTTCATCGAGCAGAAGCAGCGGGGTGTCCTGGGCCATTGCCCGCCCAAAAACCACGCGCTGTTTCTCTCCGCCGGAAAGCTCCGTCATGTATCGCCCCGCCAGATCCTGCGCCCGGCATTTTTCAAGAACCCGGTCCACCTGTTCCATGTCCGCGGCAGTCGGTGTGGCAAACCGGCCCAGGTGGGGGTAGCGTCCCATGGTCACCACTTCCCGTGCGGTATATGGGAAGTTGAGGGAGAGTGATTGGGGGACGAGCGCGATCTCTCTTGCCAGGTGCTTTCTACGGTATGCGGACAATAACCGGTCTTTGTAAGACACGGTACCGGTATCCGGGCGTTTGTGCCCGCACAACAAATCCAGAAGCGTGCTTTTGCCGCAGCCGTTGGGGCCGATGATGCAGTAAAATTGTCCCGGAACGATTTCCAGCGACAGGTCCGTTACGGCCGAGGAACCGTTCCGATGATGCAGTAAAATTGTCCCGGAACGATTTCCAGCGACAGGTCCGTTACGGCCGAGGAACCGTT
>SLIE01000330.1 GCA_007135795.1 Desulfobacterales bacterium | reverse complement strand
TCAAATTTCAAAAATCCCGAATGGTTGACATTTATAAACGCTCAAATCTGCAAAAATCATAATGAGTGACGTTTAGGCGCCCAAACCTCCAAAACCCCAAATGGGTGACGTTTTTATAGCCGGTGGTTTCAACCAGCGGAAACACGAAAACAAGGATTCCGAATTCCGAAGGATAACATAGAGACCCGGCACAAATATGCTGCTGACATCGATACAATCGGCAACACTGAATAACCGGGTAGGCGGAAACATGGGTAAAATGCCACCGGGGAAATCTGCCTCATGAGACAGTATTGTTTGCCCTTTATGGAAACAATCCTTATTCTAATACGTAACGTAACGAATTATCTATAAAAACTCGATATTCATTGTAATAATGCCTGGAGTGAGCCAGACATCGGATTCAGTGGAAAGGAAAGAAAATGCATGTTTTTAAGAACGCCATCAATACTTATATCCCAGGCGGTCTGATCCGGAAAAACGTCCGGCAGATCCAGGTGAATATCGGACGTCGGTGCAACCTTAACTGCACCCATTGCCACCTGGAATGCACCCCGGAGAGGACCGAGGAGATGGATCCGTCCCTGATGGATATGGTCGTCGATCTGGCATCGGGTACTCATGGCGGATCGGAATCTGTTGAAATGGTGGATATCACCGGCGGCTCACCAGAGCTGCACCCCAACTTTCGCGGATTTGTCAGTGCCCTTCGACAAAGACAAATACCGGTGCAGGTTCGTACCAATTTCGCAGTCCTGCTCGAGGCCGGGCAGGAATCGACCATGGGATTTTTAAGAGACAACCAGGTTCAATTGGTGGGATCGATGCCTTGCTACCTGGAAGAAAACGTCCGGGCACAGCGGGGAGCCGGCACCTATGAAAAAAACATCTGGGTCCTGCGACGGCTCAATCAGCTGGGATATGGAAAGGAGGAAGGGCTTTTACTGAACCTGGTCTACAATCCTGGCGGCGCATTTCTTCCGGGGTCCCAGGCCGGGCTGGAAAATGATTACAAAGAGGCCCTTCTCCAGAGATTCGGCATCGTTTTCAACCACTTGCTGGTGATCGCCAACATGCCCATCGGCCGTTTTGGACAGATGCTTGCCAATCGGGGCCTGCTGAAGCGATACATGAATGAACTGGCCGGTGCGTTTAATCCGGATACGATAGCGGGTCTCATGTGCCGGCACCAGATCAGCATTGATTATGACGGTCGGCTATATGACTGCGATTTTAATATCGCCTTGGAAATGCCTGCTTCTGAAGGCGAGTCTCCGAAACTTTCAAAACTGGAAGGCCGACAAATCGTTGTGGGAGACCACTGCTTTGGCTGTACGGCAGGCGCCGGTTCCTCCTGTGGCGGGGCGCTGACCGGGACAGGCTGAGTAATCGGCATATAACTCCCTTTATGGAAGCGAAAGGCGATGCCAGGTGCGGCAAGATTTCGGATGGCTTTTGGAGTATGGCTTTTGGGGGGGTTGAACCAGGATCTTTTACATTTACCCTGAAAAAAAGTACATGATTTCATCTATATTCGAATGTCGCAATCAATGTTAAATTTAATTACAAGCTATCTCAAAAAACATATCAAGCCCGCTGGCAAGGCGTGAGGCGATAAAAAAAACGGAGCATATACGTATATGTGAGCATTTTGAAGAGCCTCACAACGCCGCCAGAGGGCGTTAGATTATTTTGAGATAGCTTGTAATAAGGTAAAATCAACCTGTGACAACCTCTTCCCGGGGTTGAGTTGGCATAAGCAATCAGATACGAGAGGTGCATATGGCAGCTGATACAAATCTGACCGCTGTCGGTCGGTTGAAAAATCAAGTGGTGTTGATCACCGGGGCATCTTCAGGCATCGGCAGGGGAATTGCTTTGGCCATGGCCGATGAAGGCGCGGATGTGGTCGTAAATTTTATCGGGGACGAAAAATCGGCCCATGAAGTCGTTGATGAAATCCGCGGAAAAGGCGTCCGCGCAATTGCCGTTAAGGCCGATGTCAGCATCGAGGACCAAGTCCGTAAAATGTTTGACGAGGCATGCAGGGAGTTGGGCACGATCCACATACTCGTAAACAATGCTGGAATCCAGAAGGATGCCCCCTTTCATGAAATGACCCTGGCGGATTGGCAGAAGGTAATCGATGTCAACCTGACCGGTGCCTTTCTCTGCGCCAGGGAAGCGGTGCGCGAATTCAGGAAGCGGAAAAATGTTCCCGAGGGATCGTACACCGCCGGCAAGATCATCTTCATCTCTTCAGTCCATGAAACCATTCCCTGGTCCGGGCATGCCAACTATGCAGCTGCCAAGGGCGGTCTCCAGCTTATGATGAAAAGCCTGGCCCAGGAAGTGGCCGCAAATAAGATCCGGGTCAACAGCATTGCACCGGGAGCCATAAAAACACCCATCAACCGGTCCGATTGGGAAACGCCGGAAGCCGAAAATGAACTCCTGAAACTCATACCCTGGGGCCGGGTGGGTGAAACCCGGGATATCGGGTCGGTGGCGGTGTGGCTCGCCTCGGATGAATCCGATTACATCCATGGCACAACACTGGTGGTCGACGGCGGGATGATGCTCTACCCCGGTTTTGCGGAAGGGGGATGACATTTCCTGCTTCGTGCCGAAGCGACCCACTGAACGGGAGGTTTTATGAGTCATCTTCCCATTGCCGATTACGCTATGGTTTCCGACTGCCACACGGCCGGGCTGATCAGCCGGTCCGGATCCATAGACTGGCTTCCCTTTCCACGGTTTGATTCCCCGTCCGTGTTTTGCCGACTGCTCGATGACCAGGGCGGGCATTTCAGCATTTGCCCCACGCGGGTAAGCGAAATCCGAAGAACGTACCTGGAAGAGGCTATTTGTCTTCAAACCGTGTTTCACAATGAAGCGGCTGAAATCGTTCTCGAAGATATGCTTGCGGTCGGCCCCAACGATACCGGCCACGCGCTTGGCGCAAATGCGCCCCATACCGTCATCCGCAGGCTGCGGTGCACCAAAGGCGAAGCCGAAATTGACGTCGAGTATACCCCGCGGCCAGAATACGGGCTGATCTCGCCGGTTCTGCGCAAAACCGAGGCGGGAATCATTGCTCAGGGGGGTGCGGCCGTTTTGTTCCTCTCTTCACCGATAAACTTCGATATCACAGATTTCTCCGGACGGGCAACATTTCTTATGCAATCGGGCGATGAGTACTTCTTTGCCCTCGAATACCGGAGCACCTCGGAATCACGGCCGGAACCGTGGCCGCTGGAAAAAATCCGTCGCTATTTCGACGGCACCCTGTATGCATGGCGCACCTGGTCGGAACTTCACCAGAACTATAACGGGTCGTATAAAAAAATGGTCCATCATTCCGGAAAAGTCCTCCAGGCGCTCACCTACTACCCCACCGGTGCCATCGTGGCTGCCCCTACGACTTCGCTTCCTGAAACCATCGGCGGTGTGCGCAACTGGGATTACCGGTTTACCTGGATCCGCGACGCCAGCTTCACCCATCATGCCCTTTGGGTGGCTGCCTGCCCGGATGAGGCTTACCGGTTTTTTGAATTCATGGCCGGCGCGGCCCTGTCACAAATACAAAAGGGCCGGGATATCCAGGTTATGTTCGGCATCGGCGGCGAGCATGACTTGAGCGAACGCGAACTCACCCACCTT
>SLIE01000523.1 GCA_007135795.1 Desulfobacterales bacterium | reverse complement strand
GCTTGGAAGTTACTTCAGACACATTGTCTTTGTAATGAAATTTCGTACTTTCTTTCATCGTTCTACCCCGACTTTTATCATTTTTATCCCGAAAAGAAAAAGATTGTAACCAATAGTATACAGACTAAATTTAATTCAAAATTCTATTTTTGTCAAAATATAATTCAAGCTGACCTCGGCCGGCCAAACCCCTTTCTGTTTTTCCTCAACGGTTACTGACGCCCGCAAAAGATGATTACAGAAAACACCACACGGGTTTGCCGGACATTAAGGAGGCAACATGGCGTATTGCAGTTTTTATGTCCGTCAAACCCGTGCGATGATAAAACACACTATTCCAGGATAAATAAAACCGTTTTACCCCGACTTTTTACGACACCATCAAAACTAAAATTCATACGCAAGCCTGATCTCACTGAAGTAATTGCGCTTCGGGGACGGGTAGATATTTCTTACACCGCCACCGTAATATGTTCCGTATTCGGAGTACTCTGTGTTAAATACATTGTTAACACCGGTATTTAGAGTTAAAAATCTCCAGGAATAACCAAGCTTTAAGTCAACCACGAAATAGTCTCCGCCCTCCCAGTCATCAGCGATTTCATTTTCCCAATCGCTGATCATGGTCTTTCCTTCTACCCAGCGGGCCCGGGCATCAAGGGAAACCCCGCTTATCGGGAAAACGGTCGCGCCTGCGACAGCTGAATGCCTGGGAACACCGGGAATATCATTTCCGTCGAATTCGCCACCCCGCAACTCGCTTATCATCAAGGTATAATTGCTGAACAGGCGTAACTTTTCGTGCGGAATAACGGCCACTTCCAGTTCAATCCCCTGACGCCGGGTTCTCCTGTAATTATCGTTTTGACCGCCGAAGAATGAAGGCAAGGCTGGATTAAACAGAATTTCATCTTTTGTATCAATATGAAAAAAAGTTGCTCCGATTTCAGTAAGGGGGCTACGATGCGTGATACCGGTTTGATAATGATAACTGATTTGCGGATCAAGAATTTCATCAAATCCTTCACCGCCCAGTTCATCGAGAAGGACTGTCCGGAATCCACGTTCAGCGGATATGAAGATTTTGCTGCCAGGTCCGTAATTATACGTCACTCCTGCAGTTGCGGCATGAATAGTTGAATCCTCGTCGGTTCCGTTATCGATGTCATAATCAACGCGTGTTCCCCGATAACCAACATTGACATACAGTTTTTCAAAAAGCATGACTTTATCATGAACGAAAATCCCTACCTCGCTCCGGGTGTTGTCGCTCCAGTCGGACTTCAGGTTCGAATATTGATAATCCACCCCTGCTATAAGATTGTGCGGCATTCCGAACATCTCGAAACGGGTGTTATATTGTGGCGATATACCATAATCATAAAGATCATATTCCCTAATCAGTCCCCATGATTCACCATTATATTCAAATTTTCGAGCGTTCAAGGCTATTAGGAATTCTGAATTTCCTGTGAACAGAAAAGCAGGCGTAATCTGCACGTATTGATCACGACTTTCCGCCCAATCACTTGGAGTATTGGTTGACCGTCTGCGCTGTTGGCCTTCAATAATACCTCCCGGTAAGCCATATCCGTCGTCCTTGATACCTGCCGACAAATCAATCGTATACCATTGTTCCATAAATCCCAGGTTCAATCCTGCTGATTTGCTGCGCAGATCACCATTATCCCGATACCCGTCTGTCTCCATGTAATTTCCATGAAGACTATATGCCAGCCGTTCGGTGCCCCCGGCGACTCCCACCGACTGTTTATAATAGTCATAGCTGCCAACAGCCGTGCTGCCGAAAGCCGTATGATTCTCGGCGCCTTTTCGGGTAATAATATTGATTACACCGCCGGTTGCATTATTCCCATAAAGCACGGCCCCGCCACCCCGGATAACCTCAATTCGATCGATCCTGTCAAGTGGAATTACCGTCCAGTCAATGCCACTCTGATCCGGCGGATTAATACGCCGACCGTCAACAATAACCAGTGTGTTGGCAGCGGCGTTCTCACCAAACCCTCTGAGATCGACATTGGCCATTCGTCCTGTGCCAGTCCAGTCGCCAATAGTGACCCCGGCCACATCTCTAAGTACATCTACAACGCTGATGGCGCCTGATGCGGCAATATCTACGGCATCAATAACCGTAACATTAGCCGACACCGCGGCAATATCTTCCTCCGCACGACTCGCCGTAACCACCATATCCGACATTTCAACGGACCGCGCATCCTCCGCCCAGGCATCAATTCCTCCCGATAATATAAGTCCAAGGGCTGCCATCCCAATAAAGGCCGTTAATAACATTCGCATCTTCATGATCGCTTTTCTCACTCCTCTTTCTTCTCCTGGTAATGTTCTCATATGGTGTTTTTTCAGCTACAGGTCTTTTGCTTTTATATTGTCGGGGATGTCCCCTTAAGCTCCGGCAACCGCCAAGCCAATAAAAAAAGGGAAACCTCTATTTTCAGCCCATTACGACTGATCTAGAGATTTCCCTTTTATCTTCAGATCACACGACATAATCCCGGCCACGCGGATAATGTCTTTTTTTTTCCCAGGCAGGTCTTCTGGCTCATGGATCGTCTTACTTGCCGCGCCTTCCCTCGAACTTCAAACATTATCGAAGTGGCTTTGTGCGGCGTTCATCCCCAATTACAGCGGCGGGCCCGCCCCCGATTTTAACGGGGTTCCCTATTCTGCCGTTTCCGGCACCTGGTAAATTTATAGTTCGAAACTATATTCTATATCTATTCTAAAGTCAAGCTTAATAAAGTTAATTGAAATCCTGCATACCGAAATCCGACTGTTGACCTATGCTAATATCTGCAATAGCGACTAAAAATAAGATCGGAATTTATTCTGAAGCGGCCATAATCCATAAAACATTGCATGAATTGGTTGATCACCACACTGCATGCCCAACAATGTTTCACCTCAAACCACGCCGTTGCGACAACCATAACGACAACTATGGATTATGGATCATCACCAGCGCCCGGTCCATCTCCAGCTCGGGCAGTCTGTATTGCCTGATTTCCATATTTTCAAATTTACGGTTCTCTATCTCCTGAAGATACCCGCTTCCTTTCATGGCAAGCAACATCCCGCCTTTTTTAAGCAGCGGAAACGACAGCGGAACAAGCTGATCCATCGACGAAACCGCCCGGCAAATCACCACGTCAAAAACCTGGCCTTCCTTTTTTGCGAGCTCTTCCGCTCTTACGTGTTCAGCCCGTATCCCCTGCAGCTTCAACTGCCGGATAACAAATTTCAGAAAATTAATTCTCTTGCGCCGGCTGTCAATCAAGGTGAGCTCGAGTTCCGGAAAAGCTATCTTAAGCGGTATTCCGGGAAACCCGGCACCCGTTCCCAGATCCAGCACAGTCGAACCGGCCGGAATAAATTTGCCCGGGTAAATGGAATCGATCATCAGGTTGAAGGCAATCTCAAACGGATCAGTGATACTCGTCAGGTTAAACGCATTATTCGCTTCAAGCAGTTCTTCAGCAAAACGTCTCAACATCTCGATTTTACTATCATCCAAATCCAGACCCAACCGCTCTGCCCCTAACCGCATCCAGGTCTGCCATTGGTCCGCACATATACTTTTTTTTATCATCACAAGTTCTTGCAGGTCTTCAGTTTAATGACCTCATAAAAAG
>SLIE01000538.1 GCA_007135795.1 Desulfobacterales bacterium | reverse complement strand
CCGGTATTCGCTATACTTTTTGATACCCATCGTATTTTTTATCTGCTAAGAAGTGATGGCTAAAGTAAAATCGATCTGTTATGTAGCTGTGATTTGCACCATTTGCTTCGCAGGTAAAAAATCATTACACCTTGGTATACGGGTTTCAGATGCTTTGTGACATTAGAAGCTATCTCAAAATATTTTTTACCACAGAGGGCACAGAGAAGAACGATATCGGTAAAACCCTGTGGATATCTTTATTCTCTGTGGTATATTTTACTGTTCTTAGGTTGTTTAACATATGTATGCCGGATAAGTTCAGAAGTTGAGCTGAGAGAAGTGAAGCTCAATCTGCAATACATTACTATTATTTAAAAATGGTTAAATTCTCGTGACAATTTTACGCAAAAAAGCGGACAGAATAAAACAGGCACAGCCTCCGAAATATCTCTATCAGAAAAAACCCCGGTTTTTCGCCCAGGTTTCAGATACGTTGAAAGATGCTGCGTTGCAGGAGCTTAAGTATCTTGGCGCTGGTGACATATCCCCTTCTTTCAGAGGTATTTATTTTACCGCTGCAAAAGAGACGCTTTATGAGATCAATTATACGGCCAGGCTGATTTCCAGGGTTCTGGCGCCATTGATTCAGTTCGAATGCCATAACTCGGATGTGCTATATAAATATGCCCGGCAGGAAATCGAGTGGCGTGATTTTTTCGACGAGGAGAACACTTTTGCAATATTTTCAAATGTCGTCGACAGCCGTATCACCCATTCCAAGTTTGCCGCTCTCCGAATAAAGGATGGCATTGTCGATTATTTCCTGGAACATGCGGGCAAGCGACCGAATGTCGCCCCGCTGGACCCGGATGTTGAAATCAACCTGCATATCGGCAAGAATATTGCCACTGTCAGTATTGATGTATCCGGCGGAGCCCTGCACAAACGGGGATACCGGGAAGAGTCGGTGTCGGCCCCCATCCAGGAAACCGCAGCGGCGGGTATTATACGAATGACCGGCTGGAACGGTAATTTGCCTTTATTTGACCCCATGTGTGGTTCAGGAACCTTGCTTTGTGAAGCCCTGATGCATTACTGCCGTATTCCTGCAGGAATTTTCAGGAAAAAATTCGGGTTTGAGTTTCTTCCGGATTTTGATCCGGAGACATGGCAGCGGGTTAAGGAAAAAGCGGATGCCCGCATTCGAGAATTGCCCGAGGGGATGATCAGTGGCAATGATTGTGCGGATGTCGCTGTCAGGGCCTCCCGGACAAACCTGATGGGGCTTCATTACGGGAGTCGGGTGGAGATTACCCAATCGGATTTCAGGGATCTCCCTGACTTAAGCAACCATATTATCGTAACCAACCCCCCTTATGGCATCCGCATGGGCAAAGACATGGACATGGGATTGTTCTACAAGGAACTGGGTGATTTTCTAAAACAAAACTGTATCGGATCGACCGCCTATATTTATTTTGGCGACACGACCTATATTGGAAAACTCGGACTGAAGCCTTCCTGGAAAAAACCATTGAAGTCAGGGGGACTGGATGGCAGGTTGGTGAAATACGAGCTTTTTTAGTAAAGCTATCTCAAAAAAATGTTTTACCCAGATACGGAAGACAAACGATAATCTTCCGGGCAGCGTTCTTCGGCCCGGAAGACTATCGTGTTATTATTTTATAATTCGTTGATCATTGCCATGCCCTGTTGGATCAGTTCTTCAGCATTGTCCAGAACCCTGTGGGCCTCCTGCCAGTTATGAAAGCCGTTTGAGTTCTCAACCCAGATAAAATCCCAATAGAACTGGGCTTCCCTGTGAATCGCCTGGGCTTTTTCCAGATCATCGCCCGAGAGTGCACCATTATTTTTCTTTTCTCCGAGTGCCACAATAAAATCAGCCAGTTCGGCGCCGATACGGTTTTGTTTTTCATATACCTTGCCCTGGATCGATTCGGACTTTGCAATGATTTCGTCTTTGCCCCAGTTTTGATGACATCGGAAACATGATTCCTCCACGGTAACCAGTGCGCTCGTCCAGGTGTGGGAAACGAATTCAACACCGTCCTCATCTTCTTTGATCGGCATGTGACAATCCGTGCACCCAAGACCGATCATGGAATGGATGTTCCGGTTTCTGCCTTCATGAAACAATTCATATTCCGGATGCTGTATCTTGGCGACCAGCGCGCCGGTGATTTCATGTTCCCATTCGTCGGAACGCCTGGCTTTTGAATAATCTTCCAATTGAGCTTCCACGGTGAGCCCGGTACTCCATGGCATGACAGGTTTTCTTGTGTCGGCATCGAAGTAGTAGTTGACATGACACTGGGCGCAAGTCAGATCGATCCGCCCCTCGGGATTGATGTTCCGGAAGCTATCATGTGCCAGGGCCGTGTCAAGCCAGTCTCTCTGAACTTTCACCGAGGCATCCCGGTGGTCGTGGCAATCGAGGCAACCGATCGTGTTTTCACCCACCACTTCCGCGAAGGGTTTGCCGAAAAAGTCATCTCCGTATTCGTTCACTAAAACGACCACATCCGTACTTTTACAAGACAAGCAGGATGCCGGACGCTGATCCCAGTCGGGAAGCCGTTCGGTGTCGATGACATCCGTTAGAGCGTATATATGCCCCCTTGAACGGTAATATCCTTTTTCAAAAGGAAATCCGGCATAATTGGTTTTCAGGAACGGATATAGCTCCAGGTAGTTGATTTTTTCGATTTCCATTCCTTCTGCTTCTCTTCGCCCGCCGCCGCCGTAAGTGGTTATCCGCATTTCCTCGGTGGCCTCCCAATATTTGAATTCATTCGGAAAGTACTCGGCCCAGGCTTGGGAATCAGCGGCTTCCGCCAGGGTTTCAAATCCCGGAAAAGTATTTTTACCTGCAGTGTTATCTGTTTCGTTCTCTTCTGTTTTCGTCTCCATCCGGGTCTCACCGGCATTGTTCTCAGTATTGTTCTGGCATGAAAAAACAATGAAAAGCGCCATGCATGCACTTATTGACATTAAAATAAATTTCTTCAACGCAGACCTCCTGATTATTTAATAATTTCGGGCATATGAATTGTTTAGTATTTCAATCGCGGCTGTTCCCGGTAAAAAGAACAGATGATTGTGATTGCTTCTGTTGATAACTATAGAATAGCGTGTTTCGGACCGTTTTTCAACTTTAAGCGCGGATTATGGAAGGTGGAAAATTTTGTAGTCAGTTTGATCTCTTTGAGGCCGGGCCGGAGAGTATTTCCACAAGCTGACTTCGGATCAGATGGGCATTTGTAAAAGGCGGACAAGAGATAATGATGAAAAGCTCTCCGTAGTGCACCTTGGTAATTTTGTGAATGAGAATGATGGCATCGCCTGCATGAATGGTGAGTGTTTGTGGGGGCTGACCCTTGTAAGTTTTAGCGGATTCAACGGCATTTCTATACAAACTGGTCATCTCCTTTACCATCAGAGTGAGATCGGTGCCGGTATCTGTCTGGTCTGTGGCCATAATCGCGCTTTCGGAGTTGGCGATGGCAATCGCTTTGCAGGGTATGTTTTTTTTAATTTTTCGAATGGTGGCGTGGTAGACAGTGTTTGTGCGTTGCCCGGTTGTTTTGGTATTAACGGGTAGTGTTTCCGGTATGCGCGATATGGTTTTTTCTGGTATTTGCGGTGGGAAAGTACTTTTGCCGGCGTCAATTATGTT
>SLIE01000543.1 GCA_007135795.1 Desulfobacterales bacterium | reverse complement strand
TGAGTATTTTATCGGCGGACGTTACCTGAAGTCCCGTCAGAAGCAAGGCTTTATCTCGTTTATAAGCGTGCTTTCCATGGCCGGTGTGACCGTGGGGGTAATGGCGCTCATTATCGTGATTGCCGTTATGTCCGGGGCTGAATCGTTTTTCAAGTCCAAGATCCTGGGGGTGGAGCCCCATATCGTGATCCGGCATCATGGAGAAAAATTTGAAGATTATCGCGAGGTGATCGGTCAAATACGCTCAGAGTCCGGAATAAAATCCGTTGTCCCGTTCATGGAAACCCAGGTGATGTTGCGCTCGGCCGTGAGTATGTCGGGAGCGATGCTGCGCGGGCTGGACCCTTCCTTTGAAGGGACTGAAATCATGGGTCTTTCACAGGGGGAACTGGAAGAAAAGATCGTACCGGTCAAATCCAGCCCCCAGGATCATCATGCACCCGGGATCGTTATCGGGGAGAATCTTGCCGACCGATTGGGGGTAAGGCGCGGTGATACGATCTACATCATTTCCCAGCGGGGGATCATGTCCCCGGCCGGACACATGCCCGCCATGAGTCGTTTCGAGATAACGGGGATATTCACGTCCGGTTTTCATGAATACGACGCATCCCTTGCCTATGTTCACCTGGAATCGGCCCAGAATCTTTTAAGAACCGGTGACAGCGTATCCGGGCTGGGTATCAAGATAGACGATATTTACCAGGCCGATCAGGTCTCCCGCAGCATCCAGCAAATGCTCGGTTTCCAGTACCGGGCAATGGACTGGATGGATCTGAACCGGAATTTTTTCCAGGCATTGAAACTGGAAAAGGAAGTGATGTTTATCATCCTGACCCTCATTATCCTGGTGGCCGCGTTCAATATCGCCAGTACCCTGATCATGCTTGTCATGAGCAAGACCCGGGATATCGCCATATTAAAAGCCATGGGGGCAACGGATAAAATGATCCGGAAGATATTTGTCTTCAAGGGTATGGTGATCGGTACGATTGGAACGTTGCTCGGGACCGTGCTGGGAATTTCCGGGAGCCTTTTGCTCAAGCACTACAAGTTCATCGAGTTGCCGGGGGATGTTTATTATTTTACTTCCCTGCCAGTGCAGCTCGAACTGTTCGATATTCTGAGCATTATCGGGGCAGCGCTGTTGATTTGCTTTTTATCCACGCTTTACCCGGCTCACAAGGCATCGCGGCTCAATCCGGTGGAGGCGATTCGTTATGGCTGATATCAGAAAAACACCGGAACAATGGAACGAGTCCGTGGATGGTCCGCTTATTCGCCTGGAAGGTATTTCCAAGGGGTTTGAGTATAACAGCAGCCCCATCGTGATACTCGATGATGCCTCGCTGACCATAAAACGTGGCGAGAGTATCGCCGTGGTGGGTGAATCCGGTATTGGCAAGTCCACGCTGCTTCATATCCTGGGGGCTCTGGACAAACCGGACAAGGGGAATTTTTTCTTTAAGGGAAAAAATGTCTTCGATATGGATACAAAACAACTGGCAGGGTTCAGGAACCACAGCATCGGTTTTGTCTTCCAGTTTCATTACTTGCTGGCGGAGTTTACCTCGCTTGAAAATGTCATGATTCCGGGAATGATCGCCGGAATCTCCAAGGGTGTGATCAAACCGCAAGCCGAAGAGATCCTGGTGCGCGTGGGGCTTAAAAATCGGCTTTCACACCGGGTCAACGATCTTTCGGGGGGGGAGCAGCAGCGGGTGGCACTTGCCCGTGCACTGGTCATGAAACCGGAAATTCTTCTGGCGGATGAACCGACGGGGAACCTGGATAGCAAAAATTCACAACAGGTTCATGATTTTCTGACGGAGCTGAACCGGGAAATGCAGATGACCATGGTGATCGTTACGCATAACGGGAAGCTGGCGAGTTATATGCAAAAACAAATGACGATTCACGATGGAAAACTCGTGGACATGGGATAATCAAACAGGCAGGCGACTATTTATGGCATTTCGGATTGGAATTTTTCTTGCATTGGCCTTGCTGGCGGTGCCCGGCGGAAAAGCGCTCTCATTTGACAACGGGGTTGTGACGGCTGTTGTCATCGAGGGAAACCTGCGGATAGAAGATGCGGCTATTGAAAGGGTTGTGCGCACATCGCCCGGTGATCCTTACGATGAGGCGACCTTGTCCGAAGACCTGACGGCGATTTATGAAATGGGGTATTTTGACGATATCGAGGTGCTGGTCGAACGGGAAGACGACGGCAAAAAAGTCATCTTCAGGATTAAGGAGAAGCCAACAGTCAGAGAGATAAGGTTTTCCGGAAACAGGATATATGACGACGAAGAACTGCTGGAGAATATCGATATCTCAACCGGCTCGATACTCAATATTTACCGGATCAACAGAAACGTCCGGAACCTGGAAAGGCTTTACGAGGACAAGAATTATCATAATGCATCGATTTCTTATGAAATAGAAGAACTACCCAACAACCAGGGGAATCTCGAGTTCACAATCGATGAAGGGAAAAAAGTTCGGATCACCAATATTGATCTCAGGGGGAACAACGATTTTGACGATAAAACGTTGAAGGATCAGATGCGGACAAGGGAAAAAGGTTTTTTTTCCTGGATTACCCGATCGGGAGATCTCAATCCAGAGATGTTGGAGCAGGATATCCGTCGCCTGAGTGCTTTTTATTACAGTAAGGGGTATGCGGAGGCAAGGGTTGCGGAGCCTGAAATTATTTTCGAAGATGATTCGATACGCATTATCGTACGAATTGATGAAGGGCCCCGGTTTAAAATCGGCTCCGTCGATATAAAAGGCGATCTGATCAGTACCCGCGAAGAACTGATGGAGATGATTTCCATTGATGAGGAAATCTATTTCAATCAGGAGGTGTTGCGGGGGGATATTATGCTGCTTACGGATCTGTACGCCGATCAAGGGTATGCAAGGGCTGAAGTTTATCCGGAAACGCGGATGCGAACGGATGGACATGTGATCGACCTGACCGTGAATATCCGTCAGAACCAGCTGGTATATTTTGATGAAATCAATATCACGGGCAATACCAAGACCCGGGACAAGGTGCTTCGCCGGGAACTGCATGTCCATGAACAGGGCCTCTACAGCGCAAGTAATCTCAGGCGGTCGGTACAGAATCTTTACCGGCTTGATTACTTTGAAGATATCAATATTCAGACAGTTCCGGCCGACGGTGAAGACCGGATGAATCTCAATATTGAAATTGAGGAAAAACCGACCGGCAGTTTTTCTTTCGGGGCGGGGTATAGCGCCATTGACAAGCTTTACGTGATGTCGGCCATAGAAGAAAGAAATTTCCTGGGACGAGGCCAGATCGTGGAATTAAGAGGCCAGATGGGAAGCCGGACCCAGCAGTTCTCTTTTTCGTTTACGGAACCATGGTTGTTTGATATTCCGCTTTCTGCAGGTATCACAGCCTATCGATGGGAGCGGGATTATGATGAGTATGACCGGGACTCCAGGGGTGCGCAGTTGCGGTTTTCGTATCCCGTATTTGACTATACCCGGGCATCAGTGTCGTATGGGTATGATTACAGTGATGTCAGCGATGTCAGTGAAGCGTATCAGGAAACCATCGAGGAAGGGATATTCAAGACGAGTAGCATCACCACGGGTCTTACATATGACACCCGGAACCGGAGAATCAACCCCACAGAGGGAT
>SLIE01000425.1 GCA_007135795.1 Desulfobacterales bacterium | reverse complement strand
GTGGCAAACCCAAAAGCACCGAAGGAAAAATCCGCCCCCACGATATATTCAGCAGTGACCTGGGCGATAATTTGAGGCAACCCCTGACCGCCGACTTCCGGGTCATCCGCCACGGCAATCCATTCCCCTTCACAAAGCAGTTTGTACGGGCGATGAAAGCATTCAGGAACCGTTACCTGGCAATTTTCATATATCAGACCGGTCTTGTCTCCTTCTTCATTTACAGGGAGAATCTCCTTGATGGCAAAATTCCGGGCCTCGTTGATGATCATGTCAAACATTTTCCGGTTCATGTCGCCGTACCGCTTGTGCTTCGTCAGCGCCTCGATACCAAGCTGTTCATAAAGAACGAAATCCACATCCCGTCGATCTGCTATCAGCTGCGCCATACCCTTTTCCTTTCATCATTAACTGGTTAGATTCATCGATAAAATATTGGCAACAGATCGCTTGTATAAAACAAGTATCTGTTTAAAAGCAGTATATTTCTTGCGTTCCTGATTTTTACCAAAAAACAACGTAGACGTAAACGTTAACTTTTGCAATCTACTTTTTTCTACTTTCAATCACATAGCCGATACGCACATAATAATCGCAACTCGCTCACCCGAGGAAAGACCTCGGACGACTTTCTTACGGTTTTTGCATCAACACAACGTCTTTTACCGGAATTTCACAATACCAGCCCATTTGTTCAGCAATCACATGAAACGTTCTTTCCCGATAAAACACCACATGGGTAAAATCCCGGCGGTAATGCCAGTTTTCAAACATGTCATCACAGGTCTGGAAACACGTCATGATGGCCAGGACCCCCTTGTCCCGCAAAAGCCCGTCCAACCGTTTAAACTCCTCCGCAGGCCGATGAAAGTGTTCAACAACTTCTGTGCAGACAATAAAATCATAAACAACGGAAAGTGCATTTTCATCCGGAAAGAAAAACGGATCATACAGTGTCACGGTATGGCCGCATTCTTCCATCATGCCGGGTATGGGAGAGGCCGGGCCACAACCGAAATCGAGACCTTTTTGCCCAGGGGGAAGCCGTTCAGCCAGCGGGGCTGTTACCTTGTTCAGGAACGACCTGTATCCGGGATCATCCGGATGGTTTTCGTGGCATTCATAACGTTCTCGTTCAGCCGTTTCATTCGGCAGATACATTGCATCCATGAACGTGGCCATACAATACAAACAGCGCCAGTAAACTATTTTTCCAGCGGGGAATATTTGAATATTGCAACTTTCACATACCGGACAATGATCTGCTTTCATAACAATTTTTCTCATCACAACAGACCGGGCTGCTATTCATGATATCAAGAGATGTTCAGGTGCGCAGCAAAGCCCGGAGTATCTTCTATGATAAATTCATTTCCTTTTGTGGCTCCTCCGGCATATTTTCCCATGGATCCACATGCCACGGCTGCCCGTACTCGGCACTCATTTCAAGCTCGGCAATTATCTGGGCGCCAAGAAGAATAATGATAGCAGCGATTTCCATGACCAGCAGGAGAATAATCATCGTGGCCAACGATCCGTAAATCAGGTTGACCAGTGAAATATTGCTGAAATACCATACGAGAATCCACCGTACGCCGTCCCACAATAACGCTGCGGTTATACCCCCTACCAACGCCCGCCTGAACTGTATACGACCAATCGGCAACACTTTATAGATTGCTGTAAACAAAAAAATGAGCCCGATCAGGCCGAATATGTGAAAGCCGATGCGCGGTGCATCGGTCAATGAAAAAGCCCAGGAGCCAATGACAATCTGCTTGTCCGCAAGCGCTTCCAGAAGCGCGCTTGCCACTGTGAGAAAAATAATACCCACGGTAAAGACCGCCATAAAGGCATACGGGATCAGTGCTGAAATCCAAAATCGTCTGTCATCTGCAGATCTTGAGATCTTGAAAATGCTTGTAATCGCCTCTTCGAGCATTCTGAACGCCATTGAGCTGAAAAATAAAAGAACGATTATCCCGACCCAACTTATCACGGCCCTGGCTTCGAGTGCCGCAGCAACGGTATTCGTAAATTCATCCGCAACGCCCGGAAGCAGAAAATGCAACTGCGCTGAAATAATGGCAAGGAGGCGATCAGTATCGATAAAATTAGACAATCCGAATACTATAACGACAAAAAGCGGCACAATAGACAATAGCGTGTTGTATGCGACCCCGCCGGCGAGCAATATCCCCTTGTTATGCAAAAAATGACGAATGACGCGTACGGCGAACCATCCGATCTGCGAAAGTAGCAATACCATACTACCTGTTTTCAAACTGAATACAGATAGCGATTTTCTGAAGCTCATCTTTTTCCTCTATCGTCGCACCCGGCGCCCAATTCGAGCGTCTCTTCTCCCACCCTGCACCTTGCGTTCGCCCTTCCCGAAATCATAACGGCATTCGGATACTCCGGGCCACCACACATTCTGATTGCACGATTTAACGACGCCATCACCAATATAATTCAAATATACGGATTGTGAAAAATCCACCTTTGCAATCAGCCTCAGTCATAAGTCAATGCAGAGCAGAATATGGTCCATACTTTTAAAAAGATCAAGCCTGAAACATTGTTTCCATTGACACGATCGTCCTGATTTGCAAAATTATTGCTTTTTCTAATCTTCAAATAGTGATGCACTCGTAAAAAGTCGCGATCAGAAGGATCTGAAAGAAGTTCAAGATTACGGCATACGCAATCACGAAGAATGCAGCGCATTCAAGCTTACGCGTATATCTACAAGGCGTAAGCCGCAAACTCTGAGTGATTACGCGTAAAGCAGATATTGAACTTTTTGCGAAGTCGTAAACGGAATGCTTTGCATTAAATTATCGACTGGTTCCAGTTCATGCACATTTACAGGGAGTTAATCGACATTTATCTATCCTTATGCAGAAATACGGTTCAGGCTTTTCTATCATGATTACAATCAGCAAGTCTATAAAATCATATAAACTGATCATTTTTGGCCTGTTGATCCTTATTGGAATTGTGCTTCATCAAACAGGCTATTTCAAAGAACAGTTCTTTCTTGAAATTGCTGAGACACATCTTGATAAATGGTGGTTTATTCCGTTACTGATACTGATAACAACCTCACTTTATGCTTTCGCACTACCGGGTTCTGTAATGTATATTGTGGCTGGCTTTTTATACAAGCCATTTCCTGCAACGCTTATAGTCGTGGCCGGTGGCGTTTCCGGGGCTGTCGCCGCCTATTATCTCTCCGGGTTTCTGTCAAAAGGAACACGGACACGGATCCAATCTTCCAGAGCATTTTCAATTATTCAGAAACACAGCGATTTTGCAATGCTGGGTGCAGTTCGGATGCTCCCGGGATTTCCACACTCCATTATCAACTATGGCTCGGGGATCCTTAAAACCCCGCTATTTATATTTATCATTACCGCCACAACCGGTTTCGCGGCAAAAGGTTATTTATATGCAACCGCAATTCACCAGGCAACACGAATTGATAAAGAAGAAGGGGTTGGCGGCCTTGAAATGACCATACCGCTTATCCTCCTGGCACTTCTTTTCCTGTTGAGTAAAATACTGCGTAAAAAGCTGTCGGAATCGGACCCAACACAGGAAAAGTGATAACTCTCTGAATAGGTGGCTAAAAACGACGATGCGGTCAGAACATTAATTTTGTTACAAGGTATGCTTT
>SLIE01000118.1 GCA_007135795.1 Desulfobacterales bacterium | reverse complement strand
GTGGAGGTAAAGGATATCACCGTTCATGTTGACCAGCGCGGCGACCGGCGCGACCTGCTGCAAAAGCGCCTTTTCGGTTATCTCCCGCAATGATGGTTTGCCGGGTATGACCGTTTTGCGGGGGGCATACGGGAGCGGCTCATCCCCTGCCGTCATTGGTGTTAGAAATTTATACAGGCCTACCTGGTATGAATCTGTTTTGCGCTGGTAGATTTTGGCTTTGCGGTCTGTGGTGGCAAAGAGACTGGCAAACTCCCCCACGGTTTCGGAGGAACCCAGAAAAAGGAACCCGCCCGGCTTCAAGGCATAATGAAAAAGGGGAATGATCTTTTTCTGAAGTTCGACACCCATATAGATCATCAGATTGCGGCAGCTGATCAGGTCGATTTTTGAAAACGGCGGGTCCTTGATGACATTGTGCTCGGAGAAGATCATCATGTCGCGGATATTTTTATTGATGCGGTAAAAACTGTCACCTGGTTCCCTGGAAAAATGGCGGGACAGTCGCTCCGGTGAAATGTCTGCGGCGATGCTGGCCGGATAGAGGCCGGCGCGGGCCGCAGCAATGGACTGGCTGTCAATATCGGTGGCAAATACCTGAACCCTCTGGCTTTTACTGTACAGATGCTTGTGTTCAGACAGCAAAATCGCCAGGGAATAGGCTTCCTCGCCGGTGGAGCAGCCGGCCGTCCAGACACGAATCGTGTCTTTCACGGGTTTTTCCGAAAAAAGTTTCGGGACGACCTGTTCTTCAATGACCTTGAAAGCCTTTGGATCGCGGAAAAAGTTGGTGACCCCGATCAGCATGTCGCGAAAAAGGGCGTCCACCTCGGCAGGATTTTTCTGCAGATACTTGACATATTCGTTCAAGCTTTCGATCTGGTGCATGGCCATGCGGCGTTCAATGCGGCGATGGACGGTGCTTGGTTTGTACTTGCTGAAATCGTGACCCGAATGGGTACGAACAAGGACAAAAATTTTTTTTAGTGACTGTTCATCCCCGAGCAAAGGCCGGCCTGAGTCCTGGCTGTCCGCCGATGGGATTGCGTGGGTCACATATTGGATAATCTGAGCGGGCATCTCCGCCGGTGGAAGTTTATAGTCCACCAGGTTGGTCGCAAGGGCGCTTCGAGGCATACCATCGAATTCAGTTGTTTCAGGGCTCTGGACCACGGACATTCCCCCTTCGCTTTTGATGGCCCGCAAACCCAGGGTGCCGTCGCTGCCGGTGCCTGAAAGTACGATGCCAATGGCCCGTTCGCCCAGGTCCTGGGCCAGCGTTCGAAAGAAATAGTCGATGGGCATCCGCTGGCCGCGGGGGGCTGCCGGTTCAAATAATTGGAGGATACCGTCTATTAAAGCCATGTCTTTACCGGGCGGAATGATGTAGGTACAGTTGGGGCGCACGACCATTCCGTCTTCGACCTCGAAGACCTGCATGCGGGTGTAGCGTTGGATCAGTTCAGTGAGCAGGCTTTTGTGATCCGGCGCCAGATGCTGCACAAGGACAAAAGCCATGTTCGGATCGATCTCTTTCGGCATGCCGGAGAAAAAAGCTTCGAATGCCGCCAGCCCCCCGGCCGAAGCCCCAATGCCTACGATGGGAAAGGCGCCTTTCCCCGCCTTGTCATCCCCCGGCGTAATTGCCGGTTTGGCTTTATCTTCTTTTCCGCTTGTCACTGTTTACTTCCAATTCTGTCATTTGTGGTTTTGATTTAAAATCGCCGTCTCCTCTGTGGTGGATCCGGGGTTGTGTTGAACCGATTCGGGAAAGGATTTCATTTGCGAATATAATGGGGGTATGGTTTTTGTGTGAACAATTTATGGATAAATTCAGGTTAAAGGCATATCCATGACAGCTACTGGAAAGATTAAAAATGGTCATATCCTACCGCTGATTCTGGATATATACAGAGTTCACGATAAGCTATCGGTTCCCAGTCTTTTTGTCAATGATCTCTATCCAGAACGGATAATAATATTTCTACCAATTCCGGATCAAACTGGGTTCCGGAACATCTTTTCAGTTCCCCAATAATTTTCTCTTCCGGCATCGCTTTTTTGTACGGCCTGCCGTTGGCCATCACCTCGTAGGCATCGGCAATTGAAGTAATGCGTGCCATCAAGGAAATTTCTTTTCCCTGCACTCCATGCGGATATCCCCGACCATCCCATCGTTCGTGGTGGGCAAGGATATCTTCTGCCATATGTGCAAATTCCACCGTTGCCCGAGCGATCCTGTATCCCATCTCCGGGTGTTTCTTAATAACCTGCCATTCATCATCTGACAACGGCTCTTTTTTGCACAGGATCTCCTTAGGCAGGTTTATTTTTCCGATATCGTGCAACTTGATCAACAGCTTTAACCGGCTCTGTTCAGAATCGGAAAGCCCCGCTTTTACGGCGATTTTCAAGGCCACATGCTGCATGTTCATTTCATGCGCTTCCGTTTCGAAGCTTTTTTTTCCCAGGGTTTTGAGCAAGGCGGCGAGAACATACCCCCTACCGCTTTGCACCTGGGCAAATTTTTGCTGATACATGTAACCTTCAGCCTCATTCAATGTCGTTTCAAGGCTTTTTTCCATGCTGTCCAGAATTGAAAGGCCCAAGGCCATGGAGAGCTGTACATTTTCCACATATACATGGCGGCATTTGTCTTTTATTCTTTCGCACACGGCGCTTTCATCAGCTTTCCGGATTTGCGGTAAAAGAATGACAAATTCATCGCCGCCCCATCGAGCGATGATATCTTCTTTCCGGCAGGATTTTTGTAAAACACTCGCTGCTGCATTCAGCATCTTGTCTCCTGCAACATGACCGTACGTGTCGTTAACCAGCTTAAGGCCGTTTAAATCAACCATGATAACGCCGATAGGCAATTGCCTTTCGGTATTAAGCCTTTTCATTTCTTCTTCCAGGTAGGCTCGGTTGTAAAGCCCCGTAAGATTGTCGTGAAAGCTGAGGTAGCAGATCTTTTCATCGGCTTTTTTCCGCTCGGTGATGTCGCTCAGCGTGACGCGAAAGACGGTTGCACCGCTTTCATCTCGCACCGCAGTCGCATCCAGGCGAACCCATACATATTGAGTGCCTGCCCTGATCATCCGAAGTTCACATATCTGGGGTGCAGCGGTTTCAACAAGGCGCTTGCGGTGGAAGTAGTAGATATCCTGGTCTTCCTTCAGGATGAACCGGGATATCGGCTGGTTGACCATTTCATTTCTCGATACATCGAGCAATGCGGCGACGGTGAGATTGGCCTCCAATATCAGCCCATTTTCGCGGATCGTGCAATAGCCGACTGGAGCCAGGTCGTAGAGATCGAAATAACGTTCCCGAATTGTATCCAGCGCCACATAGGCCCGACGCAGCTCTTCATTTTGCAGTTCCAGCTCGATCTGGTGAACTTGCAATTCGTGCAGCATCTGCAAGGTTTCTTCGGGCGACAGGTCCATAGGGTCTTTTACCACCGGCGCGGCATTTTGCCTGATTTTATCCTCGGCCTGTTTGCGGAGCTCAATGGCACCCTTGGACCGTTTTTTCCTGTTGACCATGCTGATTTCCTTGTTTTTCAGGCTTATCATATCTCTATGCCCTCCTTGTCAACATGCGGGCATTGTGCCACTATAACGATTTGGCGACATGCGTCGCCGCTAATTCTTCCTGCTCCCAGAAAGCAGAAGCG
>SLIE01000275.1 GCA_007135795.1 Desulfobacterales bacterium | reverse complement strand
TTGTTCACATAAGTATAAAGTGAATCCGCGATTACGACGCTACGATGTTTGCCACCGGTGCATCCGATTGCAATGGTGAGATAGGCTTTGCCCTCTTTTTCATAAAGGGGGAGCAGAAAGTCAATCAAATCATAAAATTTTTCCAAAAAATTACGGGTATTCGATTTGCTGAGCACATATTGTTTTACGGCTTCGTTTCTGCCGTCCAGGGGTTTGAGGGTATCTACGAAAAAAGGATTGGAAAGAAAACGGATATCCATAACCAGATCCGCTTCAGGCGGTAAACCGTGCTTATATCCGAAAGACATGATATTTATCTGTATTGGTGTTAAACCGACAAAATTTTCAACCATTTTGAAAATTTTCGCTTTGAGCTCATGGACGTTGTACATGGATGTATCAATAATCTGATCCGCTAACGCACGGATGGGTCGCATAGAGTTTATTTCATGCCGAATGCCGTCTATCAGGGTTTTATCCTGACCCAGGGGATGATGCCGCCTTGTCTGGCTGTACCGTTTAAGAATGACAGCCTCTTCTGCTTCGAGAAAAAGGACTTCGATATCATGACCTTTTTCCTTCAATTTGGAAAAAATATCCGGAAAGGACGTTAAAAATCCCCGTTCGCGTAAATCCATCACAAAACCGATGCCTTTTATTCGTTCCTCTGTTTCTGCAGGCATTTCCATGAATTTTGGGAGGAGCTTTGCAGGCATGTTATCGACACAATAAAATCCTGCATCTTCAAGGGCGGCTAACGCAACGCTTTTTCCTGAACCGGAAAGTCCTGTTATAATAATAATCTTTACATTTTTCATGCATGCTATCCACGATTTTGGGCGCTTCGACGCTGTTCACTGCGCTTCATGTCTCACTGTCCGCCGTGGCGATAATATCGATTGCCGACTGTGCATCTTGTGCGTTTTTAAGATCTTCTTTGAACTTTCGATCTTTCAGCAGTCTTGATATTCTGGCAAGGAGCATGAGATGAAGACCGGTGGCGTCATCCGGTGAAAGCAACAGAAAAAAAATATGTACCGGCTTTCCATCCATGGAATCGAATTTCACGCCTTTGCGGCTTAATCCAAAGCCCACAATGAGTTGATCAAGTTCCGTTATTTTTCCATGCGGTATGCCAATGCCGCCACCTATGCCGGTACTGCCGAGCCGCTCCCTTTCAATCAAGACCCTGGCAATCTCCCGATGATGAATGCCGCTGAGTTCCGAAACCGGAAGGGAAAGCTCATCAATAACCCCTTTCTTGTCCGTGGCCTTTAGATCCGTTATAATAGTTTCTTTATGCAAATAGTCAAGTAATTTCATTTAGATACGCCCTTCAATAGGATTGCGCAAGCCTTGATCCTATACTATTACAATGTGTCCGGGTCGACTTTGTACAATTCCATCAAAATTGTCTATAGGGGTTCTATTAATCCAAGATCCCCGTCTTTTCTGCGATAAAGGACGTTGACCAGGTTTGTTCGCGAATTGGTAAACACAAGAAAATTATCGGAGGTCAGTTCTATTTGCAAGCTGGCTTCTTCTATATCCATCGGTTTGTAATCTATGGGTTGAATTCTGATTTCAGGCAGTTCCGTACCGGATTCCATGGTCAGGTTAATATCTTTCAAAGGTTCCGCACCCTTGTTCGGGCGGTGATTCCTGATTTTTTCTTTTTGTTTCTTCAGTTGTTTTTCAAGTTTATCCAAGGCCAGGTCGATAGAGGAATGCATGTCGTTTGCTTTTTCCCGGCAAACAACGTTCAGGCGATCGCCGGTGAGGCGAATCTCCGTATAATGGCGAAATTTTTCAACACTCAATACAACCTGGGCTTCCGCAGGGTTGCCCAAAAGTTTGTCGAGCTTGTTTAACTTATTGGTCACATAATCTCTCAGCGAGTCAGAGGGGTCAAGATTTTTGAACATTACAGAAGTTTGCATATACCCAAGCCTCCTTATAGTTGTTTCCGTTTGCTTGATGGAAGTATCCCCATCATTTCCCTGTACTTGGCAATCGTACGTCTGGCAATCTGAATTCCGGCCACCTCGAGAAGCTCCGAGATTTTTTGATCGCTGTGAGGCTTATCGGGGTTTTCGGACAGAACGATTTTGCGAATTTCCTCCTGAACCGAGGCCGATGCAATGGTTTCGCCATTGGAACGGTTTATGGAACTGTTAAAGAAAAATTTCAACTCGAATATGCCATGCGGTGTGTGGGCGTATTTGTTCGTGGTAACGCGGCTGATGGTTGATTCGTGCATGTTGATGTCTTCCGCGACATCCCGAAGAACCAGGGGTTTGAGATGGGCAATGCCGCAGTCGAAAAATTCCCGCTGGAACTTGACAATACTGGTCATTACGTTAAATATGGTTCTTTTCCGTTGTTGAATGCTCTTGATCAGCCATTCCGCTGAACGGAGCCGATCCTTGAGGTAGGAACGGGTTTCCCGGTTGATCGATTCCCCTTTTTTGACGGCATTTTTGTAATATGAACTGATATGGAGTTGGGGGACATCTTCGTCATTCAGAAAAACAATATAATCGTCCCCGTCTTTTTGAACATACACATCGGGTGTAATATAAATCTGTTCGTCTTCACTGTAACGGCTTGCGGGACGAGGGTCAAGCGTGCGGATCAGTTCGATTGCCCCGACAATAGCCGCCATATCTGTTTTGAGTTCTTTGGCGATAAGGCTGTAACGTCTGTTTTCAAGGTTTTTCATTTGGCTGGAGATCAATGCTGTAACAAGCGGTGTGTCAATTCCTATCTGACGGGCCTGAATCAAGAGGGATTCACCTAAGTTGCGTGCGCAAATGCCCGGCGGATCAAACGTCTGCATTAGCTTAAGTACCTGTTCAACATTTTCTAGAGAACTACTTGTTATTTCAGCAATTTCTTCAAGGCTGTCTTCCATGAATCCGAATTTGTTCAAATTGCCGATAATAAGGCTGCCGATTACTTCATCCGTGGGCGACGGCTGCGTCATCAGCAATTGCCATCGCAAATGATCGGCCAGGGTGGTTTTACTGGCTGTAATCGCTTCGTAATTCGGGGCTTCCTTGCTTTCTGATTCAAAGTGCGTCTTTCCTGTGGAACTGTATTCATCCATGTAATGATGCCAGTCAAGGCGATCATCAAACTTATCGTCCATGGAAACTTCATGCGTGGCGGGTGGTTCGATTGTTTCGGCCTGGATTTCTTCAGCCGTTTCGATGTTTTCGGCTTCTTCAAGGGTGGGATTGTTTTCCATCTCCTGCCGAACCATTTCCACGAGTTCAAGACGGGACAGCTGTAGCAGCTTGATCGCCATCTGGAGTTGTGGCGTCATTACCAATTGCTGCTGTAGTTTGAGGTTTTGCTGAAGTTCAAATGCCATATTAAAGTGTAAACCGGTTTCCAAGATAAATTTCACGGGCAATAGGGCTGTTTGCAATTTTTTCCGGAGACCCGGATTCAATTACCTGCCCATTGTTCAAAATATATGCTTTGTTGCATACGCCCAATGTTTCCCGTACGTTATGATCCGAAATAAGTACACCGATGCCACGTTTTGCAAGATGTAGAATGATGTTTTGTATATCGATCACCGCAAGTGGATCTATGCCGGCAAACGGTTCATCCAGAAGGATAAATGCCGGATCGGTTGCAAGCGCACGACTGATTTCAAGCCGGCGTCTTTCACC
>SLIE01000109.1 GCA_007135795.1 Desulfobacterales bacterium | reverse complement strand
GCGGTTTGCGCCGAGCTGGTCAGAGGAGATGGTCCGGTTCATCGGGACGATCGCCCCGATTTTACTGATGATTGGCCTTGCAGCGGTTTACATTGAGTTGCAGGCGCCGGGATTCGGTTTTCCGGGTACTATCGGTGTAATCCTTCTGGCGATTGTTTTTCTGGGTCAGTATGCCGTGGGATTGGCCGATTATACCGAGTTTCTGATTATCATGATAGGGCTTGTCTTTATGGGGGTGGAGATCTTTGTCCTGCCGGGCTTCGGCTTTGCGGGAATTGCCGGGGCCGCTCTGATTACCGTGGGGTTTATACTGGCGCTTCAGGATTTTGTCATCCCGGATCCGGATATCCCGTGGCAGATGGATATACTCATAACCAATATCACCCGGGTGATCGGCTCCTTTATCGTGGCGTTTATCGTGGGACTGTTAGCCGTCCGTTTTATCCTGCCGAGACTTTCCATGCAAAGAGATGGACCTTTTCTCATGACGGATCTTAAAGATTCCCATGCGGATTCCGAGGAAACCAAGCGGATAAAGCTTGGCGATTCCGGAGTGGCGCTTACTTATCTTCGCCCTTCCGGCAAGGCTGAGATTAACGGTGAAATCGTTGATGTGACAACGGATAACGAGTATATAGAAAAATCAGCACCGGTCTTTGTGTCGCAGATTCGAGGTAACTGGATTGTTGTTGGAAGAAAGGAGCAGTCGTGAGAAGTGAATGGATCATCCCCCTGATTTTTCAGTTTGCGGGATTACTGGTTATCGTAGCCGAGGTGATGCTCCCTTCGGGCGGCATACTGACGATAATCGCCCTCGGGCTTCTGGGGTATTCCATTTACCTGGTTTTCACGGGGATATCGTTTGATGCCGGTGTTATGATCGTTATTGCCGATCTTATTCTCCTTCCCATCATTGCCATTATCGGATTTAAAATGCTTGCCAGGTCACCGCTGTCGCTTCAGTCTTCACTCCAGCGGTCCGCCGGAGTTGTCTCTTATGACGAGAAGCTGTCGGAGCTAGTGGGAAAGGAGGGTGTCGCTGTGACGAACCTGAGGCCCTCCGGTACCGTCAAGATCGATAATGTTCGGGTTGACGTGGTATCCCGGGGGGACTATATAGAAAAAGGCGAAGCCGTCAGAGTGTTGAAGGTTGAGGGGAGTCGGGTGGTTGTCGGGAAGAAAACCGCGTAAACACCAAGCCCGGGCGGTTGTTCGGTGCGGGTCCGGGTTTTCCGACTTGTAACCCAATGGATATATTAAGATACTTCCGTTCCGGATTTGAAAATAGTTTAAATCATTTTTAGTAAAAAAACATACAAGGAGATAAATATGGCCTTTGAACATGTACTGCTTATTATACTTTTAATCGCGGTTGTCATTTTGTTCTATTTTGTGGGATCAGCGGTTTCCCTGTGGATCCAGGGGCTGGTATCGGGAGCCAAGGTCGGGCTTTTCAATATCATCTTCATTCGCCTGCGTAAGATTTCGCCCAAGATGATTGTCAATGCAAAGATCATGGCGGTGAAAGCCGGGATCGATATTTCTACCAATGATCTTGAGTCCCATTACCTTGCCGGTGGCGACGTAATGCGCGTGATCCAGGCCCTGATTGCAGCGGACAAGGCCAATATCGACCTTAAATTCAACCGGGCTGCGGCAATCGATCTTGCCGGCCGTAATGTTCTTGAAGCCGTGCAGATGAGCGTTAATCCAAAGGTGATCGAAACTCCCCTGGTTGCTGCAATGGCCAAGGACGGGATTCAGCTCAAGGCAATCTCCCGGGTAACGGTAAGGGCCAATATTGATCGGCTCGTCGGTGGCGCCGGCGAAGAGACGATTCTCGCACGCGTTGGCGAAGGGATCGTTACCACGATCGGTTCATCTGAAAGCCACAAAAACGTGCTGGAAAATCCGGATTCCATTTCCAAGCGTGTCCTTGAAAAAGGGCTCGACGCCGGAACCGCCTATGAAATCCTGTCTATTGATATCGCAGATGTGGATGTGGGTAAGAATATCGGAGCCGAGTTGGAAACCGACAGGGCGGAAGCCGACAAGAAGATTGCCCAGGCCAAGGCGGAAGAGCGGCGCGCGATGGCTTACGCAGCAGAACAGGAAATGCGGGCCAAGGTCCAGGAAATGCGAGCCAAGGTCGTTGAAAATGAAGCCCTGGTCCCCATCGCCATCGCCGAAGCCTTCAGGAAAGGGAACCTTGGTATTATGGATTATTACCGGATGCAAAATATTGAGGCGGATACGGGGATGCGTGACGCCATCGGCGGCAAGGAGACCAAGATCGATCCGGATATAGCAGACAAATAATAGCAAGAGGCCTTTATTATATGGAAAATCTTTTTTTTCTCGTTATCGTGCTGATCATCATTGTTTCCAATGTGATCAACATTCGAAGACGTGTAAGGGGTCAGCAGACCCGCGGTCCTGAAGATAAAAAAAAACAGGCCAGTCAAAGCGGGTGGAAGAAATCGCTTGAAAATTTAATGGAGCAACTGAAAGAAGAATTTGAGCCACTCTCCGATAAACCGGCCGGTCGGGAGCGTGTGTCAAAAGAACCAGGAAGATCAAGGGATATTATTGAAGAAGATGTCATACTACCCAAGGCCTCTGAACGCTCACCCGGCTGGCAGGGCAGGGAGCGAGTGATCGAACGGTCTTATTCTATGGAAGGCCGGGAAAGTGCTCTGGACAGGCAAAGCAGGGACAAAAGTCAATACCAGCGGCGTGCCGCCGTGGAAAGAAAAGACTCTGAAGCAATAAGGGGCGACGCCACTGTTTTTCCGGAAAGAAAACCCGGGGTTGTGCAAACGCCTGCCCAGGCGTTTTCTTCCCGGTCCGGGAGTACTTATTCTATTGCACAGCTACAAACAGCTGTGATATGGTCGGAGATTCTGGGACATCCGGTTGCTCTTCGGAAAGGACGCCGCGACACCTGGTTATGAAAACAACAACAAGTGCCTGGGAACTTGAAAGTTAAATCGCAAAGAGAAAGACGACAGATATGGATGAAAATACTATTCTGATTAATGGTAATCAATTGGCAGTTCAACCGGATGAAACCATTCTCGAAGTGGCCCGGCGAAACGGGATTGATATCCCGACGCTTTGTCATTTGAAGGGGGCGGTGCCGACAGGCGCCTGCCGTATTTGCGTGGTTGAAGTGGAAAAAGCACGTTCCCTGATGCCTGCGTGTACAACACCGGCCCAGCCGGGTATGATTGTTCACACGGAATCAGCCGAAGTGATCACTTCCCGCCGCATGACACTTGAGCTTCTGTTGTCGTCCGGCAATCACAATTGTGCGGTGAGAAAATCGGATACCGGCAGTTTCACGGCCTTTCAGCTCGAAGTCCGAAAGTACGACAATGCAGATGAACTGTGTCCTGTTTGGGGTGATTGCACACTTCAGAATCTCGCTTACCGCTACCAGGTATCGGGCGAAGCGTTTGAAGGGACACACACGAAATACCCCATGGAAACGGTAAATCCTTTTATAGTGAGGGATTTTTCCCGTTGTATTCTCTGCGGTCGATGCGTGCAGGCCTGCAACGATATTCAGGTCAATAATGCCATCAGTATCGGGTACAGGGGCTCTGAATCCAAAATTATTGCCGCAGGCGACCGGCCGCTCCGGGATTCGGACTGCGTATTTTGCGGGGAATGTCTCCGGG
>SLIE01000530.1 GCA_007135795.1 Desulfobacterales bacterium | reverse complement strand
GGAGTGCATATATGCTGCTGGCGGACAAAACTGCCATCAGCAAAACCATTGCCAATATTATCGATATGATTTTTCCTTGGATTGAGAGTTTTTTGAACAAACTCATGCTATTCTCTTGGATCCTGGGGGGATTTGGATATTTTTGTTGCGTTAAGTTAAGGTGCGTTGGGTAATAATTTATAAAATAACTGGAATGATTTTTCAAGATGAGGCGGGCGAAATCTGACTTTTTTATTTTATCACCCTAAAGAATTCATTAAATCTGAAATTGGATTCGCTGGCATTCCTTCAACCCAAATTGCCAGCAGCGCATCCCCCTGGGACCGCCAGGCTCCTGCCTGGCATTTTTCCGGGCGACAGCCCGGCTCTTCTGTGAAAAGGCAAAATTATACGAACATGGCAATACTGAAACGCAAACAAGATTACCCCCCCCGCTTTCCCAATAAGGTAATCCGACCCGCCAGCGCATGGCTTGCGGTTCCATAGTAAACCCGCTATTCTTTAAACAGGGCAATGCGGAAGCGCCAACGAGAAGTACCATTGACAAGGAGCAGAAAGCGATGATAACAATCGATGGCGCCATGGGCGAAGGCGGCGGGCAGATCCTTCGATCCTCCCTTGCGCTTTCCCTGGTTACAGGCAAGCCTTTTTGCATGGTGAACATTCGCTCCAGGCGCAAGAAAGTCGGACTGCTTGGACAACACCTGGCCGCCCTGAAAGCTGCAGCTGAAATCGGGGATGCCAGGGTCCAGGGTGGCCATATCGGCAGCCGTGAGGTCACTTTTGAACCTGTCAAGATAACGCCAGGCGAATATGCGTTCGCAACAGGTACAGCCGGAAGCGCCCCCCTCGTACTGCAGACCGTCCTTCCGGCCCTGATGACGGCATCCGCACCCGCCCGGCTTGTCTTGGAGGGAGGCACCCATAATCAACATTCCCCTCCGTTTGATTTTCTCGCAAAAGTCTTTTTGCCCTGCATCGAACGGATGGGACCAAAGATTGTCTGTAACCTTGACCGTGCCGGATTCTACCCAGCAGGTGGCGGAAGGATCAGCGTCGCCATCGATCCTTGCCAAAAACTGAAAGGCCTTTATATCCCTGAGCGTGGAGAAATCAAAAAAATCGTCTGTACGGCCATGGTCTCCCGGCTGAACCCCGATATCGGCCATAGAGAGATCAAGGTTGTACGCGATTCTATGAATTTCCCCCAAGAATGCTGCGAGGTTATCGAGATAAAAAATTCTCCCGGCCCGGGGAATATTCTTGTTCTCGAAATTGTTTCGGAAAATATCACCGAAGTCATTACCGGGTTTGGCAAGCTTGGTATTCCTGCGGAGCAGGTGGCCAGGACAGCGGTCAAGGCGTTGCGGCAATATCTGTCGGCCGGCGTGCCGGTGGGGATATATCTCGCAGACCAGCTCCTGCTCCCCCTGGTCCTTGCCGGAGAAGGATCTTTCCGCACGTTATCGCCATCGCGGCACACGCTGACCAATATCGATGTAATGAAAGCGTTTACGGAGACCCGCATCGACTGTCGGCCAACCCAGGGCGCAGCCTGGGAGATTTCTGTCAATGCCATGGGAGAAACGAAATGACAACCACCGCAGAAGTGATCGTAGGGAATAACAAGGCATGGTTTCATGATGAAAATTTCTCTTCCGGCGTTTTCCACACCTATGATCATTTTAAAATTCCGGGTTCTCCTTATCCCGAACGCAAGCTGCAGGTTTTTTTACCGCGGGATTTCGATAAAGCAAACACCGGCAATCAAGATCCTGCGGACTCATCTGCCCGCTATCCGGTACTGTATATGAATGACGGCCACGCGGTTTTTTTCAAGGGAGGCCTGGGCAACCAATCCTGGAACCTTGCCAATACGTTAGGCAGGCTTTACGCGCAGGGGATTATGGACAAATTGATTGTCGTGGCGGTTTTTCCCGTTAACCGGAACCGTGAATACACCCACGTTCAGTGGCATGCCCCGGAGGATTGCTGCGAACTGGAGGGGTATGCGGATTGCATGGCAAATTATATCAAGCCATTTATCGACAGGCATTATCCTGTGCGCAATGCTCCCGGGGAGAATGTCATTGCCGGCGCTTCACATGGCGGGCTTGCTGCGTTTTTTATTGCCGGTCGCTATCCGGAGCAGTTTGGTGCTTGTTGCGCCATGTCCCCGTCGTTTTGGGTCGGATTGGATGATGCGGATGATTTCCCCGTGGTGAAAGCGCGTATTGACAACACCCTTCGCGATTCTCAGTTGATATCGTTTTTGCAAAACGGATTGCAATCTCGCGTTCGACCACAGATATACCTGGATTGGGGACTGGTTCGCCAGGGCGGCCCGCACAATCTCTTCATCGAAGAGCGGACAACATCCCGCGGCCGCGAAATGGCCGGATTGCTGCAACATGAATTCGGTTACCATATCGGGCAGGAGCTGCTGTTCTATGAAGACCCCGAGGGAGAGCACCAGGAAGATTCATGGGGAAACCGAATCCCCTGGGCCTTGGAATGGTTCTTTCAAAGACATTGAGATACATCAGCGGAAAACACTCTGTTTGCTGGTACTGGAAAAAGCTGCGGCCCTTTGCGGATAGGCATGAGGTTTGTGCGCACATCCATGTCCACATTGATAATACTTTGCGTTCTTTCATTCCCGGCGATAGCATATGCGTATCATCTGCTGATTTCCGTCGGTTGCTGCCGCCATGAGTTGGGTACGCGATATAACGGATAAGAAGCCATCTCAAAAATAAATTGAAAGAAACCCTGCAAGTGAAACCATCCCGGGGGAATGTCTGCGATGCGATTATGACGCGCCATGGTAAGGGATTGTATTTTTTGGGAACAGGACCACGAGGCGATAGAGTCCAGGTCTGATCGGGTCGGCGCCTTGGATTTCCAGCGACCAGCGGTAAAATACATACCGCTGGCGTTAATTGGCAGCAGGGAAGCCCGTTTTGCGGTCATGCGTTTTAGCTGTCCACAGGTTCAAGCCGGCATGGCACAAAGCGGTGCAGAGGGGTTCCCAGCGGGTCCCGGTGCGTGGTTTTGGTCAGTCGGTTGACATTGATCCCGTAAACCGTGCCGTCATAAATCAGCCCGAACTTCCCTTGGTCAGCCCGGTAGCGCTGGTCAGGTCGGACAGGGAGGTCCCCGCAACCCCGTTTTTATTAAAAACGGGCGCCGTCTTTTCAATGATGAATCGCCGGGTTTTGTCCGATTTGGTGAGCAGTGTCTCTTTCATGAAAAAAAATATACCGATCGGTAGATTTTTTTTGTCAAGGTGTTTTGGCCCACCAGACTCCGTTTATAAATGAAATTCCGGAATTGATATCTACTTGGAAATGGATAGAGTTTCCAAGATGCAACCGGCCAAAACAAAGCGCTGTACCGCGATAGAGTGATTGGAATATCCAAACGCTTAGCTTTGGGTGTTTAGTAAAAGCCGTACAGCATTTCATACTATCTATATTTTCTGAACTGCCGGTCGGCTTCAAAAAGTGTTGTCAAGAAAAAACTGATGCGGTGACAAGGATTTTTGCAGTGGGTAACGAGAATTTTCTTACTATTTAGAGCTATATAGTATTCAAACTATCGTACCAGGAGCTGTCTCGATAGTGGTGGAAGTTTCAAATGGAGATTAAAAACAAATATCTGTAATGTTTTGACAAAAAATTGATCGGTGATGTG
>SLIE01000537.1 GCA_007135795.1 Desulfobacterales bacterium | reverse complement strand
AGCTGCGTGCCGCCGGCATCAAGGTGTCGATCACCGTGCTTTTGGGTATTGGAGGGAAAGAACGATCCGCTATTCATGCCGAGGCAACCGGCAAAGTACTCTCCGCAATCGACCCTGAGTATGTGGGTGCACTTTCCCTGATGCTGATCCCCGGGACGGAACTGCATGATCAGTTCAAGGCCGGGGATTTTGAAATGATCGGTTCTCTTGAAATGCTCAAGGAGCTTCGAACCATGCTGGCGCACACCCATATGACAAACGGGCTTTTCCACGCCAATCACGCATCGAACTACCTGCCGATCCGCGCAAAACTCCCTGAAGACAGGGAAAAAACCTTAAACCTGATAGACGAGGCAATTTCCGGCAAAATAAAGTTGAAGCCGGAATTCCTGAGGGCGCTTTAACAAGATGCCGTCTCTTGACCTGCACTAATCCTAAAAGGAAACCCAATGAAAACCACCATGCCTGCAGACCGTATTGCGGATATTGAAACGCTTGCCGTCAACACCATTCGAAGTCTTTCCATAGACGCCATTGAAAAAGCCAATTCCGGTCACCCCGGCGCGCCAATGGGAATGGCACCAGCGGCGTACGTGCTCTGGACCCGTTTTATGAAACACAATCCGAAAAATCACAAATGGGTCGACCGGGACCGGTTCGTCCTTTCCGCTGGTCATGCATCCATGATGCTGTACAGTCTGCTGCATCTCACGGGGTATCCCCTTTCAATCGAAGATCTCAAAGCGTTCAGACAATGGGGAAGCCTGACACCGGGTCACCCGGAATACCGTCACACTCCGGGGGTGGAAACGACCACCGGTCCGCTTGGCCAGGGAATCGCCACGGCCGTGGGGATGGCCATGGCCGAGCGCCAGATGGCTTCGGTGTTCAATCGCGGCGGTCATGACATCGTCGATCATTACACGTATGTCATGTGCGGTGATGGCGACCTGATGGAAGGAATTTCATCGGAAGCCGCTTCTCTTGCCGGTCACCTGGGACTTTCCCGGTTGATCTGTATTTATGACGACAATGAAATTTCGATCGAAGGGAGCACGGACATTTCGTTTACCGAAAACGTGGCCCGGCGCTTTGAAGCGCAGAACTGGCATGTTCTGGAGGTTCCGGACGGCAACGACCTCGGGGCCATTTCAAATGCCATTGAGAATGCAAAAGCGGAAACGGAAAAGCCCTCCATAATCATCGTTCGAACCCATATTGCTTACGGCAGCCCGAACAAACAGGGATTGGCGGATGCGCACGGCGCGCCATTGGGAAAAGAGGAAGTCCGGCTGACAAAGATGTTTTACGGCTGCCCGCCGGATGAGTTGTTCTGCGTGCCGGAAGTGGTGCGGGAACATTTCAAATTGCTGGCAGACAAGGGGGCGGAGGCCGAAAACCAGTGGATTCAAAAATTCAATGCGTACAAAAAAGCTTATCCGGAGTTGGCTGAAGCGTTCCTTGCACGTATCGAAAGGAAACTGCCGGATGGGTGGGATTCAAAAGTTCCGGTTTTCAAAAAGGAAGACGGCCCCATGGCCACCCGAAAGGCCTCCGGCCTGGTTTTAAATGCCCTGGCGGAAATGCTTCCGGAGATGCTGGGCGGGTCCGCGGACCTGGCCCCTTCCAACAACACCATCATCAAGAATGCCCCGGATTTTCAAAAAGAAAGCTACGGTGGCCGCAATATACGCTTCGGCGTGCGGGAACATGCCATGGGTGCCATTGTCAATGGTCTCGGGGTGCACGGCGGGTTGATTCCGTTTTGCGGTACGTTCCTGGTCTTTTCGGATTATATGCGGCCGGCTGTTCGACTGGCCGCGCTGATGGGCGTCCCCGCAATCTATGTGTTTACCCATGACAGCCTTGCCGTCGGCGAAGACGGCCCCACGCACCAGCCGGTTGAGCATACTGCGGTCCTTCGGGCCATTCCGAACCTTCTTGTTCTCCGCCCCGCCGATGCCACGGAGACCGCCGAGGCCTGGAAGATCGCCATCACTTCAAAAAACCAGCCAACCGCACTGCTCTTTTCCCGCCAGAACCTGCCTGTTATCGACCGGGAGGCGCTTGCGCCGGTGGAAGGGGTCAAAAACGGTGCATACGTGCTTTCCGACTGCAAGGGCAAACCGGATATTATACTTATCGCGACCGGTGCGGAAGTGCATATAACCCTTGAGGCGCAGAAACGCCTTGTGGAAAAAGGGATTGCCGCCCGGTTAGTGAGCATGCCCTGCTGGGAGCTGTTCGAGCAAATGCCGGATGATTACAAAAAATCCGTGCTTCCCGCAGACGTCCCCATCCGGCTTTCGGTTGAAGCCGGCATCACCATGGGATGGGAACGATATGTCGGAATCAACGGCGGCACCGTTGGTGTTGATCGTTTCGGATCTTCCGCCCCCGGTAACACGGTTATGAAAGAATACGGATTTACCGTAGAAAACATAGTAGAGACTGCCTTAAAAATTCTTGCCTGATAATCAGCCGGCTGAATTGAGGGTATATTCTTTCAATTCAGCCGGTTTTCTTTTTCCATACTCGGTCGAAATCTCTCATCAAAGCGTTCCGGACGCTTATGACACCTCAAATCCCCAAGTATCAAATTTGACGCGCTCCTAAAAAGTCACGAACCGGTGAAGATGGCTAAGCTAAAAGTTCATATACAAGGCGTAGTAATTTTTCATTTGCGATGACATACATATAGTATCCCGAGCGAATGCAGAATTGAACCAACGAAGTAGATGGAACTTTTAATGACGCCGTCAAATTTTATTCGGTTAATTTCCGAATATGGGGGGTGTGTTGCCGGAGCAACCGTGAGTGCTTGGGACAGATCTAAGACTCGTTTCGCGCATCCTGGAAACTCGCCCTTGTCGGGCTCAGACAGTCCAGGATGCTTGCTCCACTCGCCTTGATCTGTCCTCCAAGCCCGCCCGATGTTGCTCCCGCAACACACCCCCTATATTCGGTAATTAGTCAATTGTATAAAAACAAAACCCATCAAATCATCATGGCCGGACAACGAACCTCAATCCGTAGGTTGGTGCTTAGCGATCACGACTATTAAAATAAGAAACCATCATTTGCCCCTTTACTTCCCCCGTGCTCTTTCCTTCAACCGATCGATCACCCCTCTTTCATACTCAGCCATACACGGCATCAACGAATTATTGGTAAACAAAGGGTCGGCTTCGAGATCATAGCGGGATGCGCGGCAGGCAGCCGGCCACATTCTCGTTCCGGGAATCGGGGTGTAGTAGGCGAGGACCGGTTTTATGCCGCATTGCTTTACAATGTCGATGGAGGCTTCAACCGAGCGGATATCCTGCTCCGGGAGCCCTGCGAGGAGGTATGCGCCCAGGCGATCCGGGTCAAACCCGGCTTCAAGGAGAAATCGGACGGCCTGAATAAATTCCTCGTGGCATACCTTGTCATCGATTTTACGCTTGGGATCGATTGTTTCCAGGCCGAGGCGAATGTTTTTAAACCCGGATTCGACCATCAGGCGCGCAATAGCAGGGGATATCGGGCGTACATGGATGGCATTGGGTGTGTGAAACGACAAAGATTTTTTCAGGTCTATAATTTTTTCCAGCAACGGCATCACATGATTTTCGGGTTCCAGGAGCAGGGCATCGTCGTAAAACACAAAATTGCGGACGCCGAATTGTTCATGCCAGTAAACGATCTCTGCGACCGTT
>SLIE01000416.1 GCA_007135795.1 Desulfobacterales bacterium | reverse complement strand
GTGATAAAAAAATACGCCCATGAGCTTTTAGGAAGACAAGAGGCACAGAACTTGCTTGATAATGTTTCAAAGAACTACCCGAAACTTGTAGATGAACTAATCCCCAACCTGATGAGCCTTGGAGGCATGTTGAAAGTGCTGCAGAATCTTTTACGGGAATCCGTTTCCATCAGAGATTTACGAACCATCCTTGAAACACTGGCGGATGTTTCCCCCCAGGTCCAGGACCCGGAAATGCTGACGGAATATGTCCGCCAGTCGCTTGCAAGGCAGATCAGTGCCGCGTGTTCAGGGGATAGCGGTACGCTCTCCATTATCACGCTCGATCACGCGGTTGAAGAGGCGATCCAGAGTTCGGTGCAAAAAGGCGGACAGGGAAACGGCGCACTGGCGCTGGAACCCCGTAAAGCCCGCTCTATCCTGGAAAGTATCGGTACCCAGATTGAACAATTCAAAGGGACAAACAACCCCGTGTTGTTGTGTTCGGCGTCAATCCGACTCCATGTCAAAAAGTTGACGGAGCGATATTTTCCAGGACTGGTAGTCATTTCCCACAATGAGGTGGCTCCCCAGGTCAAAATTCAATCCATGGGAACGGTGAAAATCGATGCAAGTTAAAATTTTTGAAGCCGATGATATGCGCTCCGCCCTGGAACAGGTCAAACAGTCGCTCGGGTCCGGGGCATTGATTATCTCGACGCGCAATATCTTGAAGAAAAACCGGTTTGGTCTTCCGGGCAAATCCGTCATCGAGGTGACCGCTGCCATTGATAACGATATGGAATCACCCCCGGGCCGGGTAACAGGGCATAATCACCGTGAGCCGCCGGCAAAGGAGTCGCCCCCGATAACCGGAAAGATTACGTCGCAGCCCGCTAAATCCGGAAAGATCAATGGGTACGCAGGATGTGATTCATTTGAGGAGATCCTGAGTAAACGGGCACCCAAAATCCCTGAAGAAAAAATAAACGGACGGGATACGGATCTTGCCGATGAAATCAGGCGGATGAGACAATCCTTTGCAGATCTCTCCCGGGAGTTCTCCCAGGCCCGGGGAGACTGGTCCAAACAGTTGCTCTCTGTCAGCGCCGGTATCCATAATGCCGGCGCTGACGGGGGGCAGGGAGATCTTCTGGCCCGGCTGCACGGCTGTGGTCTCGATACCGTGGTCGCAAAGCGGTTTTTCGAAACCATGACGGGGGAGATCAATGCGCCCACTCTCGATGACCCCGATGATTCGGGTGACCCGGATGATACGGACGGCACGTTGTCTTTGCTGGAAGCGTTCATCGCCAAGAATCTCAATACCAACTATCCGTTTGACGGGGCCTTGAACGGCCCGAAACGAATTGCTTTTATTGGTCCCACGGGCGTTGGCAAAACAACGACCATTGCAAAGCTCGCTGCCCATTACATGCTTACCCGGGGAAAGAATATCGCCCTGGTAACGATTGATAATTACAGGATCGCCGCTGCGGAACAGTTGAAAATTTATGGCGGGATCATGAATATCCCGGTCGAAGTGGCCCGAACGCCGGAGCAGCTTGCCCGGACCCTGGCCAGGCATCGGGACAAGGATCTTGTTCTTGTGGACACGGCCGGAAGGAACCCAAAAGATGAGTTGGGCCGCCAGGAACTCGCGTCTTTTCTGGACCCGGCCCTGGAAATAGAAAATCACCTGGTCTTGTCGGCAACGACCAGGGAAAGTGAACTTTTCTCGGCGATTCGTCATTTCGAGCAATTGAATCTACACGGCATCGTTTTTACCAAAACGGACGAATGCGATCTTCTGGGCCAGATACTCAATATCGGGATGCAGGCCGTGCATCCGTTGTCCATGCTGACCAACGGACAACGGGTGCCGGAAGATTTTCTTCCCCCGGAGCCGCGAGCGCTGGCAAAAATGATTCTTACGAAAAACAAGGTGGTTGAACAATGGAACATGGAAAAGAGCGGGACCAGGCGGGAACACTCCGTGCATTGAGCCTTGAGCTTCAAACCGGTTCCCCCGCACCTGAAAAGCTCTTGAAAACCGCGAGGGTATTGTCGGTGACCAGTGGCAAGGGAGGGGTGGGCAAAACCGTGTGTACGGCCAATCTTGCGCTGGTCATGGCGCGTCGCGGATACCGGGTTCTGGTGATCGATGCGGACCTGGGGCTGGCCAATATCGATTTGTATTTCGGTTTGAGCCCCCGGTACAACCTGAACCATTTTTTTTCAGGGGAAAAGCAGCTCGAAGAGATATTTCTCACAACCGATGACGGTATCGTGGTCCTTCCGGCCGGCTCCGGCATCCAGAAATACACGCACCTGGATTCAGCCCAGAAGCTGCACCTCATGGAAGGGCTTGAACTTCTGCACGACTGGTTTGATATCGTTCTGATCGACACCGAGGCGGGCATATCGGAAAACGTGACATATTTTAATGTCGCCGCACAAGACATACTGGTGGTCACCACACCTGAGCCGACCGCTATTTCAGATGCCTATGCGCTCATGAAGCTGCTCTCCACCAGATTCTATGAAAAGCGTTTCAAGCTGATCGTCAATTCCGTGACATCGGAAAATGAAGCACTCGATGTCTACCACAAGCTGAGCATGGTGAGCAGTCGGTTTATCGATATCTCAATTGATTTTCTGGGATCGATACCCCAGGACAAGCGCTTTACGGATTCGGTTCGAAAACAGAAAACGCTGGTCGAGCTTTATCCGGAATCAAAACCAAGCGCGGCATTTGCTGAAATCCTGGAGAACCTGGCACTTGGATCCGAAAAGCAGTTTCCCAAAGGGACACAGCAATTGTTCTGGAATAAGCTGCTTTCAACGAAAGAAACAAATTAAAGGAGACTGTCACAATGTATCAGGCGGCCTCGTATGATCAAAGAGATGGACTGATCCGGGAGCATTTGCAATTCGTTAATTTTGTCGTACACCGGATGCGCCCCCAGATTCCGGGGTTTATTTCCATGGATGAGCTGAAAAGTGCGGCAATGCAGGGTTTGATGGATGCGGCGGGTCGATTCGATCCCGGAAAAGGGGTTTTGTTTAAAACCTTCGCCGAAACCCGCATCCGGGGGGCCGTACTCGATGAAATACGGAAAATGGACTGGTTCTCGAGAACCATGAGAGAGAAGCACAACCGGGTTTATTCCGGGATCAGGCGGCTCGAGCAAAAGCTCGGGCGTGATCCGTCCGAGGATGAAATTGCAGACGAAATGAACATTTCCCTCGAAGAGTACCAGACCCTGCTGAGAGAAATCGGTCACCTGGGTATCGTCAGTCTTCACGAGGTAATGGACAGGGCAGGTGGCGGCGCGTCCTTCCTTGATCAACTGAAGGATTGTAACGATTGCTCGCCGGAAGATGAAATCCGGAAAAAGGAACTGATCGGGGAGATGGCGGACGCCATAGATTGCCTTTCAGAAAAGGAGCGACTGGTCGTGACCCTCTTTTATTATGAAGAATTCACCCAGAAGGAGATCGCAAGCGTGCTCGATCTTTCGGAGGGAAGGATTTCCCAGTTGCACAGCCAGGCGCTTTTAAAACTCAAAGTGGCATTTCAGGAGGATTGAGATGGATGCAACCGCAATGATGATTCTCCTTTTGTTGTTGGCAATAGTGTGCCTGTTGTTGGGTTGCATATGCTTGGTGCTGTTTTTTCGGTTGCGGCGTGAGGTGCGGTCCATGGACGTGCGGCAGAGTCATTTGGTCGAAGAATTTCGGGATTTTCAGTCCAGGT
>SLIE01000101.1 GCA_007135795.1 Desulfobacterales bacterium | reverse complement strand
GGGGCGCTTTTCATCCTGGGCCAGATAAGTGGTACTGGTCGGAAATGCGAACTCGATTCCCTCGGCCTCGAAGCGCTCCATGATCTCAAGGTTAATCTCTTCATTCACACGACTGTACTCCCAGAAATCATTCGGGTGATACCAGTAGATCATTAAAATATTAAGCGATGTATCATTAAACTCATTAAAAAATACCCTCGGTGGAAGATCAGGGTTCATCCCTTCATGATTATCAAGTATCTCGCGGAGTATTTCCACGCCTTTTCTGACTTTCGCCACCGGCGTGTCGTAAGTTATCGTGATATTGGCCAGTCGCCTTATGTAAGGCCGCAACCCGATGTTTTCGATTCTTGAATTGGCCATTGTTTCATTGGGAACGGTTACCAGGTGCCCATTGAGGGTTCGGACACGCGTAGACCTGAACCCGATATCCTCCACAACCCCGTCGGTGCTCTCCACAACAACGCGCTGACCAATGCTGAACGGCTTGTCCATCATGATCATGACACTCCCGAAGAAATTCTTCAGGGTATCCTGCGCAGCCAGGGCAATCGCCAGACCACCAATACCCAAACCTGCCAGAAGCGCACTTAACGGCTTGCCCGAAACCGCCCGTATGATATAGACCGCACCAATAATAATTACTGCAAAACGGGTCAGAAACCGCATCATCTGGACAAAATTCTGATCCAACAAATTGTCGCTCCGGGCTACCAGACGCGTGAGTTCGTATTCCATGACCGCAATGAGTTTATAGATAAAAAGAAATACTGCCAGTGCGGCGAGAACGCCGATGAATATATCCATATACTGTTCAGCAGCCTCGGACAAATGCAGAATCTCTTTTACCGCATAAATAATAATCGTGAATAAAAGGAGCCGAATTGGCCAGACTGCCGCGGCCAGAAGAAGGCGAAGCCGGACGTTTTCGATGGAAGATTTGAAATTCGTGCTCAGGTGCAACAGGAACGTGCCAATAATCTGGTTAACGAGATAAATCATCGTTATCACGCCAAATATCAATACATATCGCCACCACGCATGTTCGATCAGCCATTGCGGCATGAAATCACGTTGGGTATGCATGTAAGTGATAATCATGCCCACGACGACCGCAATGCGTAATACGAAGCGAAACCAGACAAAGGTGCTCTCCGGGATAGCGCCCCTTATATCTTCCGGCATATCATTTTTCGCCCGGTCAAACAGGGAAATGATCTTCAACAGGGCGATTACAACGGCAACGGTAACCAGCAACCCTTCAATGGCGTTGAAAACCATATCCATCTCTTCGGGGAATCTAAGCGGAATCCTGGCAACTTTGAAAAACAATGTAAAAAGAAGCAACCGCAAAGGAATTGTCAGTTCTGCTATATTCAGCCATTTTTCAATTTTTTCCTGTTCATGAATCTTGCGTTGGGCATACCTTACAAACCATTCCATCAAAAAAAAGCCGGTCCCCAGCAGCACCACTGCCACTGCCACCCGCAAATCGGTATTCAACTCAACCAGGCGGTCAAAATACGCTATTGTATGTTCAACAAATCCGATGAGATCATTCATACTGACAGTCCTTATATCACTTCTTACGATCTTTGATATTATTTAACCCTGTTGCATGTAACACAGATGAACCCATAAAAAATCACGATCAGATTAAAACCATTTTTTATGCCTGAACCAAGCCATCATGCCACCACCAATAACTATAAAAATTATCCATACAAGCGGATATGCATAACGATATTCGAGCTCCGGCATGAATTCAAAATTCATGCCGTATACACCCGCTATAAATGTCAAAGGAATAAAAATCGTTGCAATGATGGTTAAGACCTTCATCACCTCGTTCATCTTGTTATTGATGCTGGAAAGGTAAATATCGAGAACACTTGCCAGCACTTCCCGGAACATCTCGACTGTTTCCACCACCTGGATCGCGTGATCGTAAACATCTCTCAAATAGACCTGTGTTTCCCGCCCGATCAAATCCGAATCACCGCGCAAAAGCACTCCGGCAATTTCCCGGACCGGCCAGACGGATTTCCTGATGTATATGACCTGGCGTTTCAATTTATGAATCGATTCAAGGACCGAGGGGTCCGGGGCCGTCAGCACCATGTCCTGAAAGTCTTCAATCTTCTCGCCAAGATTTTCCAAAACCCAGAAATAATGGTCCACGATCATGTCGATGAGTGTGTATGTCAGGTAATCCGAGCCGGATTTGCGGATACGTCCCTTTGCCTTCTGAAGGCGCTCCCGCACCGGGCCGAACACGTCGCCTTCCCGCTCCTGCATCGAAATAACGAGCCCCTTTCGCATTACCAGACAAACGTGCTCATGATCGAGCGATTCAGCATCCGACTGGTAATCGATCATTTTAAGGACCAGAAACAGGTATGCTTCATAATCGTCTATTTTCGGGCGACCTCCCGTATTCAGGACGTCTTCGAGCAACAACGGGTGCAGATGGAACGTCTTGCCCAGTTGTTCTATGATCCCGGGATTATGGATACCGGAAATATTTATCCAGGTCATGGAATCCGGATCGATGTATGGCTCGCATTCCTCGAGCGAAATATCCTTTCTCTCCAAGTATTTATCTGCACTGTAATTAATGAGGGTAATGACGACCGGCGCTTCGGCATCTTTCTTCCCGGTATATACAAGAGACCCTGGCGGCATTCCGTATTTTCTTGAAACTTTTTTCCGGTGCGGCATTTTACCCCTCCACGCGAATCTTGTTGTTGGGCTTTGCTTCGCTATTTCGCACGCATCCCGTAAGACTATACACTGTATATTAAAACCTGATCGCAGCGGTATATGTGTACTGCACAGCGCCCATCCAAAGTTCTTCGTATACGGTCTATCTCAGGAACATGGTACAGGCCAGAACGGCAAACATGATTCCGGCTAAATCTGCTGTTAACGCGGATGCCAGCGTATGCCTGACCTTGCGGACTGAAACCGCCCCGAAATAAACCGCCAGCACATAAAACGTCGTTTCCGTGGATCCCTGCAGTGTACTTACCAGGTAACCGGTATAGCTGTCCGGACCGATAAGCGGATCATTGATAATTGAAGCCAGAATGCCGTAAGCACCAGACCCGGACAGGGGACGCAGCAACGCCATGGGTAGCGCCTCCGCCGGCAGACCAACCATCGAGGTCCAACGGCCAATGGCACCCACCATGGTCCCAAGTGCACCGCTTGCCCTGAACATTCCTACCGCTACCAGGATGGCCACCAGGTAAGGGATAATGCGTATGGCCACCTGAAACCCCTCTTTCGCCCCTTCCACGAAAACTTCGTAAATCCGGATTTTCTTTACCAGGCCGAAGGCGAGAAAGCCAACCACCAGAGAGGGGATAATCCAGGGAGCGATAATATCGCCGTATACAATCGTGACCGGTACCATCGACAGGAGTACGCCTATGGCCAGAACACTTACCCATGCGGGATACGCCATACCGGATTCATCATACAACTTCTGGAATTCGTCATCGCTGGAAGCACTTGCCTTTGGCAGTCCGTTCGCATGATTTTCCTCAAACCCGGTCATGTTCACAACAACCGGATTGGGCCCCGAAAACCGCTGGTATAGCTTGGCCGCAACAATACCAATAATCGTGGAGCCGATGGTGGCAAAGAGGGTTGTAGGAAGAATTCCCGCGGGATCGGCCGAACCTGCCGCAGCCCGAAGGGCGATTACCCCGGTGGGTAAAAGCGTGATGCTCGACGTGTT